>NZ_JBNPLL010000016.1:0-55292 GCF_050313455.1 Collinsella sp. SGI.180 | reverse complement strand
CATAACAAAAAAGCTCCCATTGCTGGGAGCTCTTTCAATCAATGGTGCGGGCGAAAGGACTTGAACCTTCATGGGGTTGCCCCCATACGGACCTGAACCGTACGCGTCTGCCAATTCCGCCACGCCCGCGTGCAGGAATTAGAATAACGGAGCACCACCGTGAACGCAAGAACTATTTTTGAAAAAGTTTGCAGGCATTGTCCCACGCAGCTTGCGCAATTGCCTCTGCTTTCTCTCCAGTACGATCGACACGGTCGTTGACCAGCGCGTTTGCCGTGATGGAAATCATTGCCGGCTCACACTCAAGACCGCGAATGGGCTCCGGAGCCATATACGGGCAATCCGTCTCGAACAAAATACGGTCGAGCGGGGTCGCCGCGAATGCCTCGCGCACATCATTGTTGCGCTTAAAGGTGGCCGCGCCGCCATAGGCGATATAACAGCCCAAACCCACAAAGCGCTCCATCGTGGCGCGATCCTCGCCAAAGCAGTGCAGTACGCAACCGGCCTGGGGCACGCCGACCTCGAGCAACACGTTGTACGCATCCACATGCGAGGAGCGCTCCCCATCCGCATCCTCGTGGCGCAGATGCAACTCCACCGGTACGTTACGACGCACAGCAACTTCGAGCTGACGTGCCATGCAATCAATCTGCACGCTGTGGGGCGCCGGCGCGATGCCGTCGTCGTAATCCATGTGGTAGTCCAGACCGATCTCGCCGATACCGACGCATAAGGGATCATCAAGCGCAGCAACGACCTGTGCATGAATGTCATCGGTATAGTCCGGCGCACCATAGGGGTGCACACCGGCGAGATACTTTATCTGCGGAATATCCCGCATCGGTAAAATCTCGCGCACCAGCCAGTCGCTATAGTCCGTCACGCTGCGTTTGTCGGCAATGGGATCAAAGATCGTCACCAACAGGTCGACGCCTGCAGCCTTGGCGCGCACAAGCGTCTCGGGTACTTCCTTGCCCCAAAACGAGAGCAAGTGCGCATGCGTATCGGCAAGCGGCGCCAAGGGCACGGGGCAAGCAACCGTTTTCTTTTTCTTGGTAAACGTCACGCGCTCGTCATTAGGCATCATGGATTAGCTCCTGAGCTAGACGGACAAAATCGGCAACGCCAAGCGTCTCGGCGCGCGTGGTGGGTGCGATGCCGCAAGCCTCAAAGGCGGCATCGAGCACGTCCTTGGCAAAGCCGTTGGCGCTCATGGAATTGCGGATGGTCTTGCGACGCTGAGCAAACGCAGCGTCAATCACGCGGGCCACAAACTCGCGATCAAGCCCCTCGGGCGCTACGCCGTCGACACGGTCGATGCGCACGACGGCCGAATCCACATGCGGCGCCGGCATAAAGCAGCGCGGCGGCACCTCAAAGCGACCCGTCACCTGCGCATACAGGCCGAGCTTTGCCGTATAGCCGCCGTAGGTCTTGTTGCCAGGCGTTGCGGCAATGCGATCGGCAACCTCCTTTTGAACCATGACGACGGCGCGCTTGAGCGCGGGCATCGTCTGGAAGAACTGCAGAATGATCGTCGCTGCCACGTTATAGGGCAAGTTCGCGACAAACACCGTCGGCTCACCGCCCGCGGCCTGCTCAATCTGCCCCGGGCACACCTTGAGCGCGTCGCCCATGATAAAGCGGAAGTTGGCATAGTCGGCGGCATGGGCATCGAGCACCGGCTCGAGCTCGGGATCGGCCTCAATCGACGTGACGCACGCCGCCTCCTGAAGCAGCGCAAGCGTGAGCGTTCCAACGCCCGGGCCAACCTCGAGCACGCGCTCATCGCCCGCAAGTTCGGAAAGCTCGCAAATACGCTCGATCACATGGTTGTCGATCAGGAAGTTCTGGCCCAGGCGATGCTTGGTCGCAAGGCCAAACTCCTCCAGCAGCTCCCTTGTTGCCGTGGGGTTTGCCAAAGGCGAAGTTGTCATAGTTGCCTCCTTAGCATGGTGGCGGCGTCTTGAAACAAAAGGGCATGGACCGTTGCGGCCATGCCCTTACACCTAAACAGCAGATTGCCGATATGGCGCGCGGCGTCTTAACCCAGACGCGGGAACAGCGGCTCACCCTTCTCGACGGGCTGACCACCGGCAAGCAGACCCCAAGCACAAATGCCCTTGAGGTCGTCGCTCGCGGCCTCGTCCTCGCACGACAGGCGGCGCAGGGCCTCGGTAGAAGTCTGGGGCATGAGCGGCATCAGCAGGTGAGCGGCAATGCGGATGGCCTCGAGGAGGTTGTAGATCACAAACGCCAGCTCGTCGGCCTTGGCCTCGTCCTTGGCAAGTGCCCAGGGCTCGGAGTCCTCGATGTAGTGGTTGGCGGCGTGGATGAGCTCCATAACCTCGTCTTTGGCTCCACCGTAATCGAGCACGTCCATCTTGGCCATGTAGCGCTCGGCCAGGCCATCGGCGATCTTTGCCAGCGGGTTATCGAACGCATCGAACGATGCGGGCTTGGCGGGCGCGCAACCATCAAAGTACTTACCGCTCATGTTGAGCGAACGCGAGATGAGGTTGCCCCAACTGTTAGCGAGATCGGCGTTGTAGACCTGCTCCATGCGGTCGAAGCTGATAGCGCCGTCGGTGCCGGGGACCACGTCGGTCATAAAGTAGTAGCGATAACCCTCGACGCCCAGCATGTCGATAACATCCTGCGGGGCAATGGCGTTGCCACGGCTCTTGGACATCTTCTCGGCCTTGCCAGTCTCGGCATTGCGCACGGTCAGGAAGCCGTGGGCAAAGACGTGCTCGGGCAGAGCCTCGCCAATGGCCATGAGCATAGCGGGCCAAATGACGCAGTGGAAGCGAATGATGTCCTTGCCCACAATGTGGAACTGTGCAGGCCAGCGATAGGCCAGCTCGGCACGGGCCTCGTCGGTGTCGACACCGTAGCCGACAGCCGTCATGTAGTTGAGCAGCGCGTCGAACCACACATAGGTCACATGGCCCTCATCGAACGGAACCTGGATGCCCCAGTCAAAGCTCGTACGGCTCACGGAAAGGTCGTTGAGGCCGCCCTCGACAAAGCTACGCACCTCGTTCATGCGGAATGCAGGCTCGACGAAATCGGGATGCTCGTCATAGAGCTTGAGCAGCTTGTCCTGGAAAGCGGAAAGCTTGAAGAAGTAGGACTCCTCCTGCACGCGCTCGAGCGGACGATGACAGTCGGGGCACAGGTGCTGGCCGACGCTGCCGTACTCCTCGTCACCCTTCTGGACCTGCGTGTCGGTAAAGTAAGTCTCGTCAGGCACACAGTACCAACCGTCGTAGCTGCCCTTATACAGGTAGCCAGACTCCTTCATGCGCTCCCACAGATACTGCACCGCATGATGCTGGCGCGGCTCGGTGGTGCGGATGAAGTCGTCGTTGGAGATCTCGAGTTTGCTCCAAAGCTCCTTGAAGTGCGGAGCCTGGCTGTCGGTCCACTCCTGCGGCGTCATGCCATGCTTGGCTGCGGCCTCGGCGACCTTCTCGCCGTGCTCGTCCATGCCGGTCAGGAACTTGACGTTATAGCCGGCGGAGCGGCGATAGCGAGCCTGGACGTCGGCGATGATGGTGGAATAAGCCGTGCCCAGATGCGGATCGGCATTGACGTAGTAGATAGGCGTCGTGATAAAGAACGAAGGCTTGCTTTGATCCATGGGGTTTGTCCTCCAGAAAAACGTTGCATACAGGGGATGATTCTAACGCAAGGGCTGGATATCCTCCATCTATTGCATATTGAGCACCATGGCATAGACATCGCGCTTGCGGCGTGAATACTTCTGAGACAGGCGCTTGGCCACCGCAGAGGCGGGCTCCCCCTCCTCGAGCGCGACACGGATATCCGCGCGCAGGGCCTCATCGGGATCCGCTGCCGCTGCGCCAACCGGCACAATGCCGGCCTCCTCATCTTCACTCGGTGGCGCAATGACCAGCGCAATCTCGCCCTTTACTTCGCCGCGAGCACGCAGCCCCTCGGCAAGCTGGGCGGCGGGCCCGCGCAAGACCTCCTCGTGCAGCTTGGTGAGTTCGCGGCAGACGGCAACCTCACGCTGGGGAAAGACCTCTGCCACGGCCTCGAGCGTCGCCACGATGCGATGTGGAGACTCGTAGAAGATGAGCGCGCCGGGCACCACGGCAAGGCGCTGCAAACGGCGTACGCGGTCGCCGTGCTTTCGGCCCAAAAAGCCCTCGAAGAAAAAATGCTCGCAGGGAATGCCGGACGAAACGAGCGCTGTGACGCAAGCAGAGGGCCCGGGAATAACTTCGACGGGCACATCGGCCTCACGCGCCGCCTCGACCAGCGCCTGGCCGGGATCGGACACGCTCGGCATGCCGGCATCCGAGGCAAAAGCGAGGGTCTCCCCCGCCAGCAGGCGGTCAACCAGACCGGCGGCGCGGCTGGCGATCACATTCTCGTCACAACGGACAAGCGGCTTGGAAATGCCCAGGTGCATCAGCAGCTTTGAGGTCACGCGCGTGTCCTCGCAGCAGATCGCATCGGCGGCGGCAAACGCCTCGCCAACGCGCGGAGACAGGTCGCCCAGGTTGCCGATGGGTGTTCCGACCACATAGAGTTTGCCCGTACGGGCGCTGTTTTGCGTCATATCAACCTATTCAATCATGCCGCGCTCGAGCGTACCGAGCGCCGCGCGGGCGTCCCATGCTGCGATGCGTTTCTCGGTCTTCCACGTTTGGAAGAACCAACCGGCAGCCGGCGCAAACGAAGCCAGCTGATTGGCGATAAACACGCGCTCGTAGGCATTGCGGCCCTCGGGCGTAACCGACGAGTTGGCAAAGATCGCCGCGCCCGACCATTCGCCCACCAGCACGGGGAACCCAGTTGAAATCGCTTCTTTAAGCTCGCGCTTGTTACGCGAAATCGCCGTCGTCAGCCCGCGGGGGCTCGTGATGTCGAGCGCATGCTCGTCGCGGTAATGGTACAGGTGAAGGTCCATGTAGACGTTCTTGTACTTGGCACCGCGCATAAAATGCTTCCACTCGCTGGGATGTCCTGAGGACGAAAAGACGACGATCTTATCCTCGGGCATATACGAACGGACGAGCTCGTAGGCATCGCGATAGAAATTGCGCAGGTAGTGGGCCGGAATGCCATCCGTCATGGTAAAGAGACTCTTGCGGACACTCATCTGCGGCGTATCCAGCAGCTCAATGCCCAGCAGGCTCTCGGCCTCGCCGTAGCGATCGGCCAAGCGCTCCAGCACGTCGAGCGCAACGTGACGACCGTTGGTGGACGAATGCCACTCGGCAACAGCCTCCGGCGTGGTGGGCGAATCGTTGGAATCGCCCTGGCCACCGGGCACAGTCGCTAGATCGAGCAGCACGCGAATGTCGTACTTGGCAGCCCACTCAATTGCACGGTCAATGTAGTCGATAACCGAAATGTAGGACGCATCGGACTCCTGCGAGCCAAAGGCATACCAGGGCACCGGCAAACGCACGGCATTGAGACCAATCTGCGCCATACGGCGAAAATCATCTTCGCTTACGAATGTCTCATAATGGCGACGCATGCGCTCGTTATAGGCAGCAGTGCCCATAGCTTCTTGCAGTTCCGCCGCATTGGACGCACCTGTCGCCGCGTACAGCGACGGGGTCACCCAAGGCTCGGGAATAAACCAGCCAGAGAGATTAACGCCGAGTATCCTCTCCATCACGGCCCCCTTCGAATCGTGCAGGGCGAACCTGCATCGTATTGCATAGGAAAAGTATCGTTTTGAGTATACCCGCGCACACGGACAGCCGATCGAACGGTCTGCAAAGTGGCGCAAAAGTAGGAGTAATGTCTGGGCGGGCACACCCGAGATGGTACGCCAAGATGTGCACGCACGCCGAAGGCAGGCGCCGGAAGGTGCATCCCGTTTTTTTGCTCAATAATGGAATGCATTTTCCGCCAGCAGGCCCAACCGGAAAGCATGTCCCGTAATTTCTCGTCATTCCGGGTCGCATTTTCCCAAGCGCCCCTAAAGCGGAAAGCACATCCCGCTCAGGATTGAAATTCTGGGATGCGTTTTTCGCGGGTCCACATAAAAGAAAAGGACCTCTTTGCAGAGGTCCTAGTCAATTCAAGGTGGCGGGGAAGGGAATCGCGTCCGCGCGCTGCGCGGACGGACCGCTGCGGCGCTTGCGCGCCTTGCGAGCTACGCTGGCAAACGCTATCGCGTTTCCTCAGCTCCGCGCCCTCGCGGGGTTCGATTCCGTGCGGGGGCTACATAAAAGAAAAGGACCCCTTCGCAGAGGTCCTAGTCAATTCAAGGTGGCGGGGAAGGGAATCGAACCCCTGACACGAGGATTTTCAGTCCTCTGCTCTACCAACTGAGCTACCCAGCCATTTGAGGTGTGCCTTGTTTCAAGGCTTGATTAGTATAACCAAGGACGCGCTCCGGTCAACCGAGAATTTGAAAAAAGTTTTTGGACACCACCTCGGTTCTGTAAAGCAGCACGTCAGAGACATCAACCGGCCGCAAGAAGTTTTTCGCCCAGGGCCTTCAAGCCAGCACTCGTTGCAACTTCAAGCCAGCACTCGTTGCAAGACAGTGGGCGATACAAAGACTGAAGGGCGTTCCAGCACCGCCCAAGCACCGGGACAGGAACACATGCGCCAGGGGCGGACATTTTCGTAGCGTGCAAGGATATTGCCGCTGCAATCAATAAAGGCAATGTCGATGGGATAAGCCATAAAACAGGTGTGAACCGAAGAGCAGCATGGAAACGCCATGACGAGCGGCAGTCCGTCAGCCGTAATCGGCACGCGGCCCAGCATGCCGCGCAAGCGTGCGCCAAACGATTCTGCCACCATAAACTCTGCCGGCGACCAACCGAGCCTATTGAGCGCACGCGCGTAGGCGATATAAGACAAGACGGCGCTCACATGACCACCCCCGGTCGCCACGGATCGACCGTAACCGCGCGCTCGTGCGACAGCTTCGCCGGCGTCCCCAGAGAAACGCCGGCAATGCTAAGCAATCTAGGCCACGGCTCATAGTACATGACGCAGGCATAGGTCCTAAACGTCCCGGACAGAGAGAGCAAGCCGCCGTCAGACGACGCCGAGCTCTGCTCGCTCGAGACCTCGACCTGCAGATTATAGCCCTGCATAGCCGCCTGAATCTCGGACTGGACACGCACCGAGGCATCGGCAGAGCTCTTGTCGCCCTCCCCTTCCGGCGCCACAGCGTGCGCCAGCACGATATCGGGCACCACGCGATCGAAGCGCGCAACGGCGCCGGCAAAGACCATGACGTTGTACACAATGAGCGCAAGCGCCAGCAAAACGGGAGCGACCACTGCCATCTCGACCGTCGCTTGGGCGCGCTCCTCGCGCAGACGCATGCGGATACTCATTACGACCCACCGCCCAGAGCGCCAACCAGCGTGGCGACATCGACGGTAAGCGGGATGGAACCACCGCCGGGCAACGGAATCTCCGCAAGTGTGAACACTGTACCGCTAATGGTGCGTTCGACTTGATATTCCAACGCCTCGCAAAGCGTCTTGGGATCGGTCACGCCCAACGGAATACTTCGCAGTTTGTCTTGCGCTTGAGAGAGACCGGCAATGTCAGACCCCGGACTCTTAATGACGTTAGCGGAATCGGTCAGCACCGGCTTTCGCAGGCGCAAGTCGCACGGTTCCAAACCCAGCGCCGCCACGGACGCCGAAACGGTATCGCCGAGCCACGATGCAATGGAGCCCAACGCGCCGCTGCCCCTTCCTAGGTCTTTAATCATCTCGTCCATAAGTTCGTCGGCCGAACCTTGGATGTCTCCGTATCCCACAAGCAGGCGTCCCCAAACATCCATGACGCCATCGAGTACGCCGGCAACGCCGCCCGAGCGCTCTTCCAGTGTCGAGAAAAACCGCGAGAGCACGTTGTTTTGCGCCGTCGCGTTGTCGGGAGCCAAGACCGCGGCAGAGATTGCACCGCGACTGCCGAGCGTAACCGGCTTATTGAATGAAGAGTTGAGCTTACCGGGACTGGTCATATCGCCCGAGACCGCAAAGGCGACCACGCCGTTTCGGCCGGGCGGGGCGATACGCGGCCGCTCGCCCGAAAGCGCCTTGATGGCCTGGTCAAACGCATTACCCGCGCAATCGGCTTCGTCCTCGGTCTGACGCATAAGCTCGAGCTCTTTGTTGCGACATTCGACGTAATCTTCCAGGGCGTCTTTGAACTTGTCAAAGTGGTATTCGAAGCCGTTTTCGATAAATGATGGAGGCATGAGGGCGCGACCCAGGTCAACGACGTCAAATTGGCACTCCTCGCACACATCGTGGCCATCGTAATCGACGACGGATGCCAACCCGCCCGGCGACCCATTCTTATAGTTGGGGCATCCGGTCCCATAGTGCAGGTATGTCTTGCCGCCAATATCACTCGTAGGCCACATGGCATCGGTGTAGAGCTGGGTTCCCTTCACCTCATCTGGAGTGCGTGGCAGGAATGGAATCTGGGATAAGATTTTTTCACCATCATCTTTAATATACGAGTGATCGAGTTCTTCGATTGCATAAGCGTAAAACGCTTTGCGCGCGACAGACTCCGCTTCCATCTCTACACCCCCACCAAGCGGCCTTTCATTTGCCAGGCGCCGGCGGTAATAGGTCTTCGCACGATTTAGGGCGATCTGCGGCTCCCAATCGATACTCGAAGTATAGTGGCGGTTTTGTTCACCCGATAGCTTTGCCAAGCTCCCCGCACGCTCCCACATACATGAGTACTTGCCAATCGCATTCTCATCCGATCCGCCACAGTCCGCAAGCCAGGCGCGCTCTTTGGCCTTCGCCGTATCCTCAGAGGCCTTCTGCAGCTCCACAGCTGCGCGGTCTAAATCTTCCGACGTCTTTTTAATGGCATCGGTCGAGATCTCTGACCCCTCGAGCGCAACAAAGTCCGACTCCGATGTCCTGGGCACGGCGAGCGCTGTGCCGGTATAGATCACGTTATCGGTATCCTGCGCCGAAACAGCCTGCGTAGCTCGCGCGGCAACCAGATATGGCAGAGCCGTTTCGACTTTTTGCAAACCCTCCGACGCACTTTTGGCAAACCTATTGCGCGTTTTAATAATCTCAATCCCGGTATCGACCATATCGCTTGCGGCTATTTTCCCACCCGGCACCAGCATGGCAACCAAGCCGGTGCCGATTGTGGCAAACCCCGCCAGGCCCAAGCTCAAAATGCTCGCATCCACCACCGTGGCCGCTGTATGGTAGGACGATATCACGTTGGCACCCGCCAGAGCACCGCTATCGGCCGCCACCTGGGTATCCCCGGCGCGCGACATACTCCATATCGCCGCCGTCGACGAAAACAGCAGCGTAAGCACCACAAGTATGACGACCGCCGAAGAAAGCGTAGTGTAGGCACCGTCCTCGATAAACAAGTCGATACCGGAGCGGCCCATGAAGCCGCCCCGCTTGCGGCGGGCATTCGACCGGCAACGGCACACGAGCCCTCGCATCATTCGCAGCAGGCGACGCCTAATCCCACGCGGCAATCCACGAATCATAGTCTCCCTCCAGCCATCCGGGACGCGATCGATACGAAACGTCGACTTTCAACTCAACATTCCCTCCTCCCCCCACATTGCCCATGGCCTGCGCGAACGCGCCGATCACGGGCAGCGGCTTTACATCACCCGCGATAGATACAGACGAAACGCCCCCTGCGTCCGCCCGGCCAAGCTCGATATCCCACGACAGCGGTCCGCCGGCGTGAAAGATCGAGACATCGGGCACCGCGGCGAGACGGCGGCGGGCAAACTCCTTGAGGTCGTCGTCCTCCGCCGTCGTCGTGGTCATGAGCCGCGCCGTCTCGGCGGCGGCAGACTCCATGACCGCACGCGTATAGAGCAGGCACACCGGCTGCAGCGCAAGCAGGATGAGCGTCAAAAACGTCGGCAGCAAAAAAGCGGCCTCGACCGTGGACTGCGCCCAATCCTCACGCGCGATATCAATAGAGCGCGATGTCTTTGGCGCCTGCGGCGGCGTCGATAACCGATGTCGAGGCGACGCCATGGGACGCCGCCCGTGCAGCCAACGCCGCCAAGCGTCCGTCGGTGCCGGCGCGCCAAAGCCCCGCAATCGCCAGCACGATGGAAAGCAGCGCCATGGTGACGATGGCGTACTCAACGGTCGATTGGGCAGACTCCTCGCGCAAAGCGTCAAGCATTTCACGATCCCTCCTTTGACCCCGATGCTTGCGGAACCAAGCGCACCGCGCGTAAGCGGCACGAGGCGTCGCCGGCATCCGCGGCAACCGTCACCATGTCGACCCAGCCGCGCCCATCGCGCACGATGGCGCCCCATACGTTGCCCTTGATGTCGAGGTAACCGCTTAGAGCGAGCTGGGCTGTGGGCACCTCGCGATAGACACGCAACAGGTCCGCGGCAGCCTCGGTCATCGGTCGCTCCTCGGCCCATGTCAGCCGGGCTGCGACTGCGTTGTCCGCAGATGGACCCGCCGCAGCATCCGCCCGTTCGTCGAGGGCGCGCAGAAAAGTTTGTGCCGTGACGGCGGCATCCCTGTCGGCCGTGTCCCACGCTTTGTCATCGGGAGGCGCCACCGCGCCCGAGCTCCCATCCGCGACGGCCCCAGAACGCTGCTGTCGCACGGCATTCAGCCCCCAGAGCGTCGCCGCTATCGCCACAATCAGGCAAGCGAGCACCAGCAGCACGCCAACAGAATGCCCGCCTTCTACAGGCTGTTGATGCCGTCTTTGATCGCGTTCCATAGCTTTTCGACGTTGCCCTTAAATGCAACGATGGCAATGATCGCGATTACCACGAGCACGCCGACCAAGATGGCGTACTCGGTGGTACCCTGCGCGCTTTCCTCCTGCACCAGCGCCTTGGCACGTTGACAGGAACGCATTGCACGGTAAAGCGTCCGGCTCCAAACCCTACCCATAACGTCAGCCATTTTGTTCATGTATTCCTCCCTACATCATCCCGCCTGCTCCCAGCAGCGGGCCCAATATGGATAACAGCAGTGCCGGCAAGATGAGCGTGCCGGTGGGAACCAGCAGCTTGACGGGCGCTCGTTCAATCTCGCGCTCGACCGCGGCACGATGGGCGGCGCGGATCTCGCGACTTTGGGCAGCAAGGGTCTCGGCAAGCGGGGCACCCAGGGCGAGCGCTTGACCCACCGTAATGGCAAAGGTCTCGAGCGCCCGCACGTCCAGGTCCTGCGCGGCCGCCAACAACTCGTCCTCGCGCGCTCCCACGCCCACCTGCCACGCCATGCATGCCCGTTCAAGCCGAACAGTCAGCGCCGATCGACGATTGGCGCAAAAGATCTCGAGCGCCGCATCGAACGAAAGGCCGGCGGAAAGCCCCAGGCGCACCACATCAATCATCTCGGACACCTCACCGAGCGAAACCTGCGCTGAGTTGTCCACGCCAAATGCGCCCCTCACCCGCGCAATAGCGGCATCGATCACCGAATGGGCCGCAGCAACGACTAGCACCGCCTCGCCCCTGAAAATCTCCATGGTCTTGCGCACATCCGAGCGCTCCAGGCCCGTCGCGACAAATACGCCGAAGGCGCACAGGCAAGCCGCGGCGGCAACCAGGGCGCTCAAAGCTCCACCCGCATAATGCGTCGGATAACCATTAGGGCAACGCCGTTAAGGGCAAGCCCCAGAACCACGGCGCCGGCGCCTACCGGCGTTGCGAGACCGTAGCGAAAATCTGCCGAAAGCAGGGCCAGCACCGCGCACATACCCGCCGGCATCGCCGCGACCATATGCGCCGACATGCGCGCCTGCGACGTTTTGACATCCAGGCGGCGCTTGAGCTCAATACGCTCCCCCACCATGCTCGACGCCTCGGACAGCAGATCGGCAAGCGGGGCACCGGTCCGCTGCGACACCTTGAGCGCCAACGTGACAAGCGAAAGCCCGGGGGCGTCGATGCGGACAAGCAGGTCGTCGAGCGCATCGGCAGCCGAAATGCCACAGTCGATCGCCGCCGCCACCCGCAGAAACTCGGTATGCACCGGCTCTTGCGCGTGAGCGCCCACAAACCGCATGCCCTGGGCCAGCGAATGTCCCGAGGCAAGCGACATGGAAAGTGCCGTAAAGGCCTCGGGCATGGCTTCCTCCACATCGCGCTGCTCGCGTCGGTGGTCAAAGATGTCGCATGCGGCGCCCGCGGCAAAGGGCGCAACCGCCCCCAAAACAAAGCCGATGGGCGATAGCGACACCACGGCAAGCGCAAGGCAGCAGACGCCACTCGATAGCAACAGGAACGCTAAGCGTGAAGCATCATCCTCAACGACAAGACCGATGCGGCGCACGGGAACCAACGATACCCAGGAGCGGGCGATCTTTTTTAGCAGATCGTTTTCCACCAGCTCACGCGGCAGCTTCTCTGCCGCCGTCTCGAGCGTCTGGCGCACCAGCTCCGCCGGCGGCACCCTCGGCACATGAGGCTCCACTCCGCATACCGTCGCAACCGAAAACCCGGCAAGGCCCCCTACGACGAGGGGCACAACGACCTCCATTCGTCCACCTCCTCCTGTGTAAGCGTTCCCGAGCGCAAGCCCTCTGCGATAAACGGCGGCTCGCGGTTGAGGGTCCAGGTGCGCTCGGCGGCATCGAAGGTCACGTAGCGCTCGAGTTCCACGCCACCCGACGCGCCGCGTCGCACCCCCGAATAGGAGGACACAAAACGCCGGCCGTCCGCATGGCGCTCGGACATCACGATGCCGTCAAGCGCCATAGCGATTTGTTCCTCGATAAGCTCGCTCGGCAGATCGATGCCATAGCGCGCAAGCAGCGTCAAACGCACCACGGTCTCTTGCTCGGTGCCCGCATGAAGCGTGGTGAGCGACCCGTCGTGCCCGGTGTTCATGGCCTGCAGCATGTCGCAACATTCCGCACCGCGTACCTCACCCACCACAATACGGTCGGGACGCATACGCAGGGCGTTGGTCACCAGATCGCGGATTGTCACCGCACCCTCACCCTCAATTGAAGCCTCGCGCGCCTCCAGGCGAACCACATGCGGGTGATGCGCGAACTTGAGCTCGGCGGAATCCTCGATCGTCACGATGCGCTCGCCGGTAGATATCTCGCACGATAGCGCGTTGAGCAGCGTAGTCTTGCCCGACCCCGTACCGCCCGCAACCGCCAAATCTTGGCGCAGCGACACCGCACACGAAAGCAGTTGCGCATACCAAAGCGGCAGCGACCCCAGGCCCACAAGCTCGTCCAACGAACAGATGCGATCCGAGAACTTGCGGATAGTGAGAATCGGCCCATCGATCGCCACGGGCGGAATCACCGCGTTGACGCGATACCCTGTCTTGAGGCGGGCGTTGACGATGGGACTGCGCTCGTCGATACGCCTGCCCAGCGGTGAGATGATGCGGTCGATGAGCACGCGAATCTGCTCGTCATCCTCAAACGCATGCTCGATGGGGTATAAGACCCCGCCGCGCTCAAAGAAAGCCGAGCGGCAACCGTTGACCATAATCTCGGTGACGGTGTCGTCCTCGATGAGCGGCTGCAGCGGGCCCAAGCCCACCACGTCATCCAAGATCTCGTTGATGATGGTCTCACGCTCGGGCGTCGCCAGGTCGGTCGGTTCTTCCACGTTGAGTGCCGCCTCCACCGCAGGACGCAATTCCGAGCGGGCAAGAACCGGATCGACGTAGGCACTGATGCGTGCCACCTCGTCGTAGCCCACGCGGTCCATCACGGCCCGCTTGGTGCGGCGCTTGACCGCACGGCGCCGTCCCACATCGACAGGTGCCGTTGCCGCTGCCGCACCGGCTGCTTTAATTCTCGTTTGCAGGCTCATCGGCAATCACCCTCACGCGACCAGGGAAGGCGGATGCGCGGGCGTTCGGTGCGCGTTGCACGGTCGGCGACCATATCGCTCCAAGAGCCGACGGCGCACCCCAGTTCCACGAGCATCTCACGTGTGGCCTCGCGCACGCTGGTCGCAAAAGCGCTGGTCTGCCCCACTGCCTCG
This sequence comes from Collinsella sp. SGI.180, assembly GCF_050313455.1. Classification (NCBI taxonomy): domain Bacteria; kingdom Bacillati; phylum Actinomycetota; class Coriobacteriia; order Coriobacteriales; family Coriobacteriaceae; genus Collinsella; species Collinsella sp. SGI.180. The sequence goes on along the minus strand of NZ_JBNPLL010000016.1, from coordinate 41,301 downwards.
TCAGCGCGCCCAAACGCCATGAGCGCGGCGAGATCCTGCCCGCCATCGGCGATACGAATCTTGGAGCTCAACGCACAGGCAATCTCAAAGCGCATGGCGACATCCTCGTCCGCCCCACGCGCGCCAAATCGGTTGAATACGGCGCTCATGCGCGTGCGCGGCACGCCCACACGGCTCGCCAGCTCAATGACGCGCGCTGCAGACGTCGCAGAAGAAACTGCCGCATCACCCACGACAAGGCAACGGTCGCACGCTGCCACCGCAGCCGCCACGGCATCGCCCCAAAAGACCGAGGTATCGATAAGGACCACGTCGGACTCACGACGCAAGATGTCGAGCAGCAGCTCTACCGGACGCGCCATGAGCTCGGCGCGCTCGGGCGCTGCGACAGGCCCCCAAAGCGTAACGCCTGGGGCAACGCGCATCGATGCAGCGACCACGTCTTGCTCCGCAAGTGCGCCCGCGACCGACGGCTCGATAAGTGTCGCCATGTCATGCGGGGCATCGGCGCCCAGCAAGTCGTAGAGATTTCCAAACATTAGGTCCAAATCGAGTACGGCAGCTCGCAGACCCAGCAACGAAGCGGCATGCGCCATCGTGGCGACAATCGTCGATTTGCCACAGCCGCCCGATCCCGAGACGGCGCAGATGACCGGAGCTCGATGCGACGTCGACGCAGTGTCTGCCAGCGGTGCAGGGGCTGACGACGTGGGCGGCAACGTCCCCGTCTCGCCAGCCGCACCCAAGTGCTGCGTCCACGCCGGCACGGCAGGCTGCTCAAACGGTAGGGGCGGAACTGGGGATTCCGCTGTCACGTCGACGTGCGGGCCATCACCCGCGACAAGGCCCTCGACCTCATCGAGTCCATCGGCCAGGCTCACGCCGTGCACGTATCCCATATCTACGGCCAGGAGGTCTTCGCCATACGGCACCGACGCTCCGGCGTCATCACATGCAAGGGGGCCCGGGGAGCGCCGAACATGCTCGGCTTCCGCTTTCCCATAGTCATCAACACGCGGGCCTCTTGTAGCGCGAGGCGCCCCGGGTTCCCTATCAACAAAAACATCGGGCTCAGGCGACACGCCCCAATCGGAATCAACCGCTCCCTCGCCCACATGTCCGCTGCCGCATATGCTGTGCGCAGCGATGACCTCGGTCGCCCCCGCGCGAAACAGCCCCTCGATATCCGACGGATCGAGCGCCTCTATCAACACGACGACGCGGCTCACGCGTCCTTCGGCAGTCAGGCGCGCGACGGTCTCTCGCACATCTTTAGTATCAAACAGGGATGCCGCGATAATGGCAGCGCCACGGCGCGAAGGAAACGCCCGAGCCATAGACACCAACCCGTCTAGGTCGCCCACGCGAAGCACCTGCGCGCCCGCATCGCGGCCCTCGACTTCCTGCTGCAGCAGTCCGTAATCGCCACACGCGCAGCACGCAAGCCAGATCGCCTTCATCACTCGTCGCCTCCGCTCTTTTTGCCGCGTGCCGTGGCGGGAATCGTCAAGCTGACCGTTCCCTTGCCCGAGGCTCCCAGCAATTCCTTGACGTCTTTGGGGTCGGCCGCCAGCGTCACCCACTCGACCTTGCCTTCGCGCGTGGCACCGGCCTCGTCGCTGGTATCGATCACATGCGCGCCGCACAGCCGGTCGGTCACGCCGTCTTTTTGCACGTACACATCCACGTAGCTGCCCACGCCTGCGGCTCCGCCCACCGAATGCTCGGCATCGACCGCCACCGAAACGGCAACCTTGCCCTTGGGCACCTCGAGCGTATGGCTCTCGGCTTTGGTGTAGACATCGCAGACCACGGCATTTTTGGGAATACGCGAGGTCGTCACGTCGCCACGCACCTGGCGCAGCTCGGTCGCCGCATCGCGCGGCAGCAGGCTCGCGAGCCACTCTTGGGTTACGACATTGGTCTCGTCGAGGGTCTCACCCACATCGATATCACGTGCGGCAACGCAAACTTCGACGCGATCGCCGCCGTATTTGGCCAAGGTTTCGGCCTGGGCCTGCTCAGCCCGCGAACGAACCGATGACCCGTAAACCATGCAGAGTGCCGCGGCGAGCACGCCCGCTGCCAGACTGATGGCGATGCGCTTGCTCTTGTTCACGGCAGCTCCTCTCAAGACAGCACTGGGCGGATGGGATGCCCGTACCACTATTGTCCGAGCGGCCAAGCAACAAAACAGCGCGATCACCATCTTGGTTTTAAGTGTCAAACCAATTACCAGCCAAGAGCTGACCAACCCGTCAAGCCCGCGGCAAGGTTTTGGTCGGCGCGTCGGCAAAACGCTCATTTAAGGGCGCATCGCCAGTAAAAAAGCCGCCTCCCGCACAGTTGGAAGACGGCTGTCATAGATAAATTCAATTACAGATGGACATCGGGATCGAGCATTTGGGCACTCACACGCATGGATGACGCCAAGTTTTGGAACGTTTCCAGGCGCAGACCATCGATCTGCCCGGCATCGGCGGCCTCGCGAACGGCGCAGCCCGGTTCGTGGGTATGCGTGCAGTCGCCAAACCGACACGCACGCGACGCCTCGACGATCTCGGGGAAGGCACGCGCCAGGCCCCGCTCGTGACCAACGAGCGGCAAACTGCGCAGGCCCGGAGCGTCGGCAATGACGCCGGCGTCGCCCGGCAGCGCCACCATCACGCGCGCGACCGTGGTATGGCGGCCTTGGTCGTCGCGCTCGCGCACACCACCGGTAGCCAGCGCATCGTGGCCCAGCAGCGCATTGAGCAGCGTCGACTTTCCGGCCCCCGACTCACCCAGGATCATGGCGCACGTTCCCGCCGGAACACAGGCGCGCACCTCATCCAAACCACGGCCTTCGGCAGAGGACGTCACGATAACGCGCACGTCCGGGCCCACCAGACGGCGCACGCGATCCAGATCGCGCTCGAGTTCCGCGGCCTCGCAGCGGTCGGCCTTGGTAAGCACCACCACCGACTCAGCATCGCAGTCGAGCGCCAACACCAGCGAGCGCGCCACGCGGTCGAGCAGCACTTCGCCGGCGCCAAGTGCCTGCACGATCAGCACGCTATCCACGTTGGAACAAAGCACCTGACGCTCGCCGCGGGCGCGGCCACGCCAACGCTCAAAACTCGTGCGTCGCGGCAGGACGCATTCGATTACGCCCATGTCGTGCCCGGGTGCACGACGCACCGCCACACGGTCGCCCACAGCCGGCAGCAGTACCTCGTCCTCGCCGCGCGACTTGGCAAACCCCACGGCATGCTCGGCACGAAAGGTATCGTCGGCCGTCACCACCAGCGGAAACCCGCGATCTAAGCGCACCACGGCGCCCAGTTGCATCTGCTCGGGCTCCTCGGCTTGGGCGCAAAAATCGTCAAATGCTGCCTGCTGAGCCGCGGCGACCGGCAGATCGCCAAACGCCGGAACATCCTGCAGCGCATCGAGTCCCGGCACGCTCGCCAGCAGCTCCTCGGCAGACGCGGGGGCTTCGGTCGCAAGCTTCCGACGACGATCACGCTTGGCTCGCGCCCCCGTCGTCTTTTTCTTCGCCTTAGCCCTAGCCTTGCCCACAAGCGCCTCCCAGCTCCACAAATCACAACTGAGCAGGTATTTTAAATCAAAAAGAGCTGGCCGGGCAAAGCCCGACCAGCTCACATACTTTCCCTCAGCCAATGGTCCCGAGAGGCCATCCGAAGGCCCGACCGCCGAGAGGGGTTTCTTCTGAGCGATCCCGCAGCGCGAAGCGCGAGGACCAGCGAAGAAGAAACCCCGCAGGCGGTCGGGCCGGTGGGAAGGATGGCCTTTCGACCTACTCCTTCTCCACCGCGCGCATGATCGCCTTGTAGATCTCCATCAGCGGAATGATCAGGAAGGCAAGGCCCAGCGCGGCGATAACGCCCTTGAGCTCAAGCGTCACGGGGCCAAAGAACATTTCGGCAAGCGTCGGCTGCACGGTTACGATCACCGTCAGCACCAGCGCCAGCGCGGCAGAGGCCCACAGCCACTTGTTCTGCTTCTTCATCTTAAACAGCGACGTGCGGCGGCTGCGCATGTTAAAGCAGTGGAAGATCTCGACCATGTTGAGCGTGATGAAGGCCATCATCACGCCTTCCTCGTCGGCGACGCCGGCGATCATATCGGAGATGTGGATGTAGCCCATGTCAAAGTACACGCCCACAAAGAAGCTCGCCAGCACCAGCGCGGCAATGATCAAGCCCTGGACCACGCAGTCCAGGCCCATATTGCCGGCAAAGACGCCGTCCTTAGCGTTGCGCGGCTTGCGCTTCATGATGTCGCCCTCGGCATCCTCCATGCCCAGCGCGAGCGCGGGGAAGCAGTCGGTGACCAGGTTCACCCACAGCAGCTGCACCGGCTGGAAGATGGTAAAGCCGATGAGCGTGGCGATAAATACCGAGAACACCTCGGCAAGGTTGGCCGAAAGCAGGAACTGGATGACCTTGCGGATGTTGTCGTAGATGCGGCGACCCTCTTCGCAGGCACCGATGATGGTGGCGAAGTTGTCGTCGGCAAGCACCATGTCGGCGACGTTCTTGGTAACGTCGGTACCGGTGATGCCCATGCCGACGCCGATGTCGGCGCGCTTGATGGACGGGGCGTCGTTGACGCCGTCGCCCGTCATGGCCACGATCTGGTCGCGCGACTTCCAAGCCTCGACGATACGGGTCTTGTGCTCGGGCTGGACGCGGGCGTACACGCCGTAGTCCTCGATGTGCGCGTCGAGTTCCTCGTCGCTCATGCGATCGAGGTCGGCACCGGTGATGGCATGGCTGCGATCGGCGACGATGCCCAGCTGCTTGGCAATGGCCACGGCGGTGTCGATGTGGTCGCCCGTGATCATGACGGTGCGGATACCGGCATCGTGGGCCTCGCGGATGGCGTCGGCGACCTCGGGGCGGACCGGGTCAATCATGCCGGACAGGCCGCAGAAGACCAGGTCGTGCTCGAGCGCGGCGGGGCTGCAGTCGCTTGGGACCTCGGTGTAGGTGCGGCTTGCCAGCGCCAGCACGCGCAGGGCCTCGTCGGCCATGGCCTTGTTGGCGGCCACGAGCTCGGCACGACGCTCCTCGGTCAGGGGGACGACCTTATCGCCCTCGTAGATGTGGGTGCACAGGCCGATCACCACGTCGGGCGCGCCCTTGGTGTATTGCTCGTACTCGCCGTCCAGGGTCTCAACGACCACGGACATCATCTTGCGGCCCGAGTCAAACGGGGCCTCGCCCACGCGCGGGTGCTCGGCAGTCAGACCAGTGAGGCCCGCCTTTCCGGCATCGTTGACGAGCGCGCACTCGGTCGGCTCGCCCACGGCCTCACCCAGTTCCTCGTCCCACTGGGCATCGGAGCACAGCGCCATGCCTGCCAGGAACTTCTCCTTAGGCGCAGCGAGCTCGTGCTTGACGACGGTCATCTTGTTTTGGGTAAGGGTACCGGTCTTGTCGGAGCAGATGGTCTGCGTGCAGCCGAGAGTCTCGACGGCAGAGAGCTTGCGGATAATTGCCTGGCGCTTGGCCATCTTGGTCACGCCAAGCGACAGCACGATGGTCACGACGGCGACCAGGCCCTCGGGGATGGCAGCGACGGCGAGCGAGACGGCGACCATAAAGGTGTCGAGCAGGGCAGTCGGGTCGGTAAGGACGTTGCCCACGCCGTGGCGGACGATGTCGACGCCAAAGATCACGACGCAGATGACGATCACCATAATGGTGAGGATACGGCTGAGCTCGGCGAGCTTCACCTGCAGCGGCGTGAGCTCTTCCTTGGCCTCGGCCAGGGCACCGGCGATCTTGCCCATCTCGGTATCCATACCGGTGCCGACCACGACGGCGCGGCCACGGCCGTACACAACGGTGGAGCCCATGTAGCACATGTTCTTGCGGTCGCCGAGCGGCACGTCATCGGTGCCCGCGGCAAGCTCGATCACGTTGGCGTGCTTCTCGACCGGCACGGACTCGCCGGTGAGCGCGGCCTCTTCGATCTTCATCGTGGCGCTCTCGAGCACGCGGCAGTCGGCCGGGACGGAGTCGCCCGCCTCGAGCATGATCACGTCGCCGGGTACGAGCTCGGCGCTCGGCAGGTGCACGAGTTTGCCGTCGCGTAGAACCTTGGACTGCGCGGCGCTCATCTCCTGAAGGGCCTCGAGGGCCTCCTCGCTCTTGGCTTCCTGGACCACGCCCAGCACCGAGTTGACGATAACGACGAACATGATGATGGCGACATCGGCAAAGTCCGCCTCGCCCTTAACCATGCCCGTGAGCGCGCTGATAACGGCGGCAACGATCAACATGATGACCATGGGGTCGGCCATCTGCTCAAAGAAACGCTTCCACAGCGGCGTCTTCTCGGCTTCCTCAAGCTTGTTAGGGCCTGTCTTGGCGAGGCGCGACGACGCCTCGTCGTTGCTCAGGCCGAGGTTCTCATCGACACCTTGGTCGCTGAGCACCTCCGCCGCGGCGGACAGGTATTCCTTTTGCATATAGAGTCCCCTCCTGGGATTCGGGCCACTCAGCAGATTGATGCCCGATCATAATTCCCAGGAGAAGGGCAAGGGCTCATCAAGGCTGCCGTGCTGAGCGGCAGTTGATAGTGGAGCTATGGTACCCCAAAGCGACGCGTCTAGCCAAAACAATCCATTTGGAAATATGGTCCGTATGCAACGATGCGGACCGTGTGATGCTCAATACTGATAAAACGTTTTTTCTTAGGCGCGTCGCCAAACTAAAATATCGCCCAGATAGCAGCGGTTAGAGCGGTTGGTAAAGTTTTTTCATATACCGTTTTTCCCGTAAAAAAAGAACTTCTAATTCGGCATACGGTCGATTTTTTGGGGTATTCGGTCGGTATTTCGTTATAATCAACTCAGTTTTATTTCTTATGGTTTATCTATCAGCGCAAGACGATGTCAGATGGAGGTCTGAATGTACAAGCGCACTAAGATTGTATGCACCATGGGTCCCGCCTGCGATAGCGACGAGACCATCCGCGAGATGATCAAGGCGGGCATGAACGTCGCCCGTTTTAACTTCTCGCACGGCTCCTACGACGAGCACCACGGTCGCATCGAGCGCGTCCGTCGTATTTCCAAGGAGCTCGGTATGCCCGTCGGCATCCTGCTCGACACCAAGGGCCCCGAGGTCCGCACCGGTCTTCTGGTCGACGGCAAGAAGGTTGCCGTCAAGACCGGCGATAAGATCGTCGTCACCGCTCAGCCCACGTCCGAGGATTTCCACGGCACCGCTGAGCACATCTCCCTCGACTACCTGGCTCTGCCCTCCGAGGTCGAGAAGGGCTCCCTCATCCTGATCGATGACGGCCTGGTTGCTCTCGAGGTCGAGTCCGTCGACGGCCAGGACATGACCTGCGTCGTCAAGAACGACGGCCTGATCGGCGAGCGCAAGGGCGTCAACATGCCCAACGTCAACATCTCGCTGCCCGCCATCACCGAGCGCGATCGTCAGGACATCCTCTTTGGCCTGACCGAGAACATCGACTACATCGCCGCTTCCTTCATCCGTGACGGCGAGTCTGTCCGCGGCATCCGTGAGCTTTGCCGCGAGAACGGCGGCGAGCACGTGACGATCTTCCCGAAGATCGAGTGCGCCCTGGGCGTCGAGAACTTCGATGAGATCCTCGAGGCTTCCGACGGCATCATGGTCGCCCGTGGCGACCTGGGCATCGAGATCAAGCCCGAGCTCGTTCCGCACATCCAGAAGGAGATCATCGCCAAGTGCAACGCGGCCTACAAGCCCGTTATCACCGCTACGCAGATGCTCGACTCCATGCAGCAGAACCCGCGCCCGACGCGCGCCGAGGTTGCCGACGTTGCTAACGCCATTTACGACGGTACCGACGCCGTCATGCTGTCCGGCGAGTCCGCTGCCGGCAAGTACCCGGTCGAGGCCGTCAAGATGCAGGCCAGCATCGCTCTCGAGACCGAGAAGTACCTCCCGGCCCACGCTCCGCTCGAGGTTCCGGCCGATGCTCACGGCACCCGCGTCGTCAACAACGTTGTGGGTATGTCCGCTGTGAACATGGCCACCACCGTTGGCGCCAAGTGCATCACCGTGCCGACGACCACCGGTCGTACCGCTCGCCTGATCTCGCACTTCCGTCCCAACATGCCGATCTGCGCGTTCTCCCGCCACGAGTGGGCCGTCCAGCAGATGATCATGTACTGGGGCGTTATCCCGCACAAGGCCGAGATTACCCAGGGCACCGTCAACGGCACGATCGTCAAGGCGATCGAGACCGCTAAGGAGCTCGGCTACGTCGAGACCGGCGATTTGACCGTCGCTACCGCCGGCGATCCCCGTATGAGCGTCCAGCTTGAGGACAAGGTCTCCTCGACCAACGTCGCCTACGTCGCTCAGGTGCGCTAAATCGCACTTGCAAGCACATTTGCATTAAAAAGGGCCCGGAAGGCTTCGCCTTCCGGGCCCTTTTTAAGACCTACTTCATATGCCGCCTCATCGATTTGTGTTCAGTCGCGAACCTTTCCGATGCCGAGCGCACCACCAAAGACGCCCTGCGGCGGGGAGCTGTTGGTCAATTGGGATGAACTGTTCACCGCGAAGTCAGCCGGCTAGCAGCTAGCGATCAGAGGGACTGCGGGGACGTCAGAAGCGGCAACGCGGGCGGCAAAACCCGCCTCGGTTAGCTCGACGACCTCGGTAAACGTTGCGTCAAAGAACTCTTCGGTCAGCAGACGGTACGGCGGATGATCCGGATCGCCGGGGTTTTCGCGCACAATCTCGTGCATAACGCCAATGGTCTTGAGCACATACTCTTGTGGAATCGAATACTGACCAAACTGGGCCGCCGCGGTATAGAGGCGATCGGTCGCACGCGGGATAGAAACGATGCCGAGCGTCTTGCCAAACCAGTCAAAGTCTCCCTGCTTCTTAATGCGGAACTCCTCGCACGGCTTGCCGCCGCGCGCCTCGAGATATTGGTTCACGCGCGTGTTCCACACGGTATCGGCCACCAGATGCGACCAAACGCCCAGCGTCAAATCGAGCAGCGACTGCGCCACGTCATCGGGCGCGAGCGAAAACTCGGCGGCGCCGGGGCCGTCAACCGGCTCGGCGTCTTTGTAGCGCTGCGGATAGTGCACCCGATTGAGCCTTTCACGCTCTTCGACAATCGAGGTCGCTGCAGCCGGCGCACCCGCCGGCGCACCTTTAAGCAACGGCGCCACATAGGTGTCCCAAAACTCATGCTCGCGTGGCTTAGGAATGGGCTCGGGCTTGGCAAAGTGCGTGATGCGATACGGGATGGGGTCGGCAATACCGGGAACCATGTACCCCACAAAAATGTCCGGAACCACGCTGCCAAACAAAAAGGCATTGCGGTCGCGCACGTTATCGGCAAGCGCGCCGGCACGCGCCAGAAGTCGTTCCGTCTGAGCGATATGAATATTCCAGCTTGGCATAGCTACCCCCGTAAAAACCCGGATAACTATACCATTCGCAGCAAGTCACGTGCGCGGCCGCAACCCCACTATGCGGCAACTATTCTGCTGCACCGTTTTCGGTTCCATATGATGGCACGGGAGCCTCGACAACGTGGTGATATCGATCGATATAAATCGCACGGGCCCCAAGACGTCGTACTAAATCCTGATGATGCGTGCTCATCAAGACCGTCTTACCGGCAGCAACATAAGCCAGTAGAAAGTTAACCACGATGTCGCAAGATTCCTCGTCAAGTCCGTTGGTAGGCTCGTCGAGCACCAGAATATCGGGGTTCATCGACACGACGGCAGCCAGCGCCACACGCTTCTTTTGCCCGCCCGAAAGCTGATAGGGCGAAGCATCGACCAGATCGGCAACCTGAAACAGCCCCATGGCATCACGGACGCGGCGCCCGAGCTCGTCCGCCGAAAGCCCCATTTGAGCCGGGCCAAACGCGACCTCCTCGCCGACCGTGGCGCAAAAGAGCTGTGCATCGGCGTTTTGGAACACGAAGCCCACGCGCTGATGGAACCGCTGGGCCGTCGCGGAATCCTTGAGATATGCCGCATCGACCACATGTCCATCAAACAGGTACGTACCCGCATCCGCAAGCTCAAGGCCGTTGATAAGCCGCATGATCGTCGTCTTGCCGCAGCCGTTGGGTCCAAGCAGCGCAACCAGCTCACCGCGATTAACCTGCAGCGACACGCTATCGACCACCGTATGGCCCGCATAGGAAAACACCACGTCGCGAAACTCGATGAGCGGCGTGGCCTTGGCGCCGGCAGCACCGCTCGCACCCATCGCACCATTTGTATCGTTTGCCAAAACGTCGCCCTTCCCTATTCACATCGACGGCTTGACCGCCCGCGCTACAGCACCGCGCATAACACGGCGAGCAGCACCACAACAGCCGCATAGACCGCGTCGCGCCAGCCAAAGCCGTTCCGTGCAGGCGCCGGATATGCGCCGGCAAAACCGCGGCAAAGCATAGCCTCGTCCATCGCGCGGCTGCATTCCATCGCCTTGATAAAGGTCATGCCCATGATACCCGCGATCGAATCGGTACGCGAAAATCCTGCAGGCGCGCGGCCCACACTGCGAAGCATGACCGATTCGCACAGGTCGTGCGCCGTGCGACCCAGCACCTCGATGTGTTTGAGCGCCATATCAAACGTAAAGATAACCTCGTCGGGCAGGTGCAGCATCTTAAGCGCCGCCGACATGCGACTCCAGGTAAGCGTCCACGAAACGCCCAGCACCAATGACACATTAACAAAGGTCTTGAGCGCAATCTTGAGCATGGCGCCCGTGGCAGAAGCACCCAGCAGCAGGGCGGGCAGCGCCAAAACCACGGCAAACCCCGCGGCAGCCAACGCCGGCACAAAGGTCGCGTGCAGCCCGTGTACGGGGCGCACCGCAACGAGCACCAACGCGATCGCTGTCATCAGCATCAAGTACAGCGGGCTCTGCGTCAGGCATACGCACAGGACGCAGACGAACATCCCCACCAAACGCACTGGCGCCGAAACGGAAGAAAGGGCGCGGTCGATAATCGACCCGCCCTTATGCGCGCCGCCGCCTAGGCGAACCCGCTCAAGCAGGCTCGCCAGGTGCAGGACATTCTTTTGCATCACACGATGCCGAGCCCCCGCGGGCTCATAACACTGCTCGGCCGCAAGCCAGCTAGGCAGCTCGACCGTCGCCATGGGCTCCGCTTTCCTTAACCGTCAGCGAGATCAGGCGAAAGGCGATGGTGAGCACCGCCACGCCAATCACGCCCGAAAGAATATACATCGCGGCCTGGCCGGCAAAGCCAAGGCCCTGCTCCTCGGAATAGGCCTGCAGATAATCGCCCGTGGGCAGGGCATCGGCAAAGGTCGGGGTATCGAGACCGACCGAAGTCTGCAGACTGTCGTCACCAGCCTCCTGAACGGCGGTCGCGGCGCCCTCAGCGTCCCACTCGCCCCAGGCGTCACCCGTGGCAAGCAAGCCGAGCGGCGTGGCCACGACAAGCACGGCGACCAGGATGAGCGTGGGGACCAGTGAGGTCTTCTTGGCAGCAGCGCCCTCGGCAGCAAGCTGGCCATCGGCGGCCTCGGGCCCGACGATAACGCTCGGCGCCGTCTTCTTAATGAAACCGTAGATCGCAGCCGTCACCACGCCCTCGACCACGCCGGCTACCAACATGTGCGGGATCATCATGGCCGGAATGGCAATAGAGAGCGGGAAGGGGCAGTACAGCGGAGCGCCCGAAGCGTTGGTAAAGAACATCGGCTGAATACCAAACTCGATCGCCGTGCACAGGGCCGCCAGGCACAGGCCGACCCAACCGCTTACGACGGCCGAAACCGAGGTGCCCCAGCTCTTGTCGTGCAAACGGCTGTTGAGCGCACGGAACACGATAGCGGCGGCAAACGGCAGCACGAAGGCCATGTTAAAGCAGTTGGCGCCAAAGGACAGGATGCCGCCGTCGCCAAACAGCAGCGCCTGCAGCGCCAGCGCGACCGAAACCGCGATGGCCGCGGCCTCCGGGCCCAGCAGCAGCGCGATGAGCGCGCCGCCGACGGCGTGACCCGTGGTACCGCCGGGTAACGGCACGTTGAACATCATGAGCAAGAAAGAGAATGCGGCGCAGATACCCAGGAACGCCATGTGCTCGCGGTCGAGCGTGGCGCGCACCTTTTTGATGCAGTGAACCCACACAGGGACCATCGCCACCGCCATGACGGCATCGGTCTGCGGGGACAGATAATTATCTGGAATGTGCATGTACGCCTCCCGGTTATCGGCGCACAGAATTACAACGCCGCTTAAATCACCTTGCCAGTGTTACGTATTGTCAGATTCGTAACACGCCACGGGCTATCATAGCAAAACGGCGCACTGCCGACAAAGCAGCACGCCGTTATGCAATGCGCGTGTCATATATGCAGGCTCAGCAGTGCCTTATACCGAGGACAGCAGTCACGTAAGGCTCGGCAGCAGCCACCGCTGACCCATACCCCAGTGCAGAACCTAGCCGCGGACCTCGCCGTTTACGCCCTTGCACACCTTGGTGACGATCTTCTGGTGCGCTTTTTCGACCTCTTCGCTGGTAAGCGTGTGGTCGTCGGAGCGATACGTAAGCGCAAAGGCCATGGACTTCTTGCCCACGCCCACGCGGACCGGATCGCGGTAGACGTCGAACAGACGCACACCCTCGAGCAGCTTGCCGCCGGCGCTGGTAATGCGGCGCTCAAGGTCCTCGCAAGTCACGGAGTTGTCGACCACGATAGCAAGATCGTGCTCAACAGCCGGGTACTGCGAGAACTCGCGGTAGTTCTCCTGGTTGCGGGCGCCCTTGATCAGCTTGTCCAGGTCGAGCTCAAAGGCAACGACGACCTCGTCGATGCCCATGGCTTCGCGCGCCTCGGGGTGGATCTCGCCGACCCAGCCCAGCACGGTGCCGCCAGACAGAACCTCGGCGGCACGGCCCGGCTGCAAGAAGGCATAGCCCTCGCCCTCGACGGGACGGAAGCGAACCTTCTCGATGCGCAGCTGGGCGAGCAGCTCCTCGACAATGCCCTTGCCAAAGAAGAAACGCAGCTTGCGGTACTTCATGTTCCAAGACTGCTCGCTCCACTGGCCCGAGAGCACGCCCGCCACGGACTTAGTCTCCTTGGGCAGGCTGGCGTTCTCGCGGCCGTGGAACAGGCTGCCGACCTCGTACAGGTGCACGTTGGGCGTGCCATGGGCCTCGTTATAGGCCACAGACTGCAGCAGGCCCGGCAGCAGCGAGCGGCGCATCTCGGTCTGCTCGGCCACCAGCGGGTTCATAAGTACCACGGGGCAGCCGCGGCCCTCGGTGGACATGCCGATCTTCTCCAGGTCGCCCGGCGCGGCAAAGCCAAAGGTCGTGGTCTCGTTGAGGCCGCAGGCGCGCAGGATCTCGCCGACCTTGCGGGTAAGCTTCTGCTCGCGGGTCAGGCCACCGATGTGGTTCTTGGCAGCCGGGATGGTCGCCGTCACGCGGCCCATGCCCCACAGGCGCAGGACCTCCTCGATCAGGTCGATTTCGCGCGGCAGGTCGGGGCGGAAGCTCGGCGGGGTAACCATAAAGTCCTCGCCGTCGCGCTCGACGGTGCAGCCCAGGCGGGTGAGCGAGCGCTCGATAAAATCGGGCTCGATGTCGGCGCCGCAGATGGCGTGCACGCGGGCCAGGCGCAGCTTAATGCTGTCGATGGTCTTGGGCGCGGGGAACACATCCACGTAGCCGGGAGCGACCTCGCCGCCGGCGATCTCCTCGATGAGCGCGCAGGCAACATTGGCCACATCCACGCAGCCGGTCTCATCGACCTGGCGCTCAAAGCGGATGGAGGCGTCGGAGATCAACGACAGGTCGCGGCTGGTGTGCGAGGTGCGACCGGCGTCGAAGCAGGCGCTCTCGAGCATCACGTCGACGGTGTCGTCCTCAATCTCGGAATCCATGCCGCCCATAACGCCGGCCAGCGCCACGGGACGCTCGCCGTCGGTAATGAGGCCCATGCCGGCGTCGAGCGTGCGCTCCTCGCCGTCGAGGGTCGTAAATTTCTCGTCCTGCTGGGCGGCGCGAACCACCACGCGGCGCCTGCCCTCGCGCTCGGCAAAGGTGTCCAGGTCAAAAGCGTGCAGCGGCTGACCGGTGAGCATCATCACGTAGTTGGTTATGTCGACGATGTTGTTGTGCGGACGCACGCCCAGGGCGTTAAGACGCTTGACCATCCAGTCGGGCGAGGGGCCGACCTTCACGTTGCGCACGATGCGGGCGACATAGCGGTCGCACAGGCCCTCGTCGGCGATCTCGACCGAAAGCTCGTCGTCGGTCGCGCGGCCGGTCTCCGCCTTGATGGCGGGCAGCTCAACGTGGAAATCGCGGTCGAAGATGGCACCGGTCTCACGGGCCATGCCGATCATGGACAGGCAGTCGGGGCGGTTGGGCGTGATCTCGCAGTCGAGCACGGTATCACTCGAGCCCACATACTCGGCAAACGGCATGCCGCAGGGCGTATCCTCGGGCAGGATCATGATGCCGGAGTGGTCGCCACCCAGGCCGAGCTCGCGCGCGGAGCAGTTCATGCCCATGGACACGACGCCGCGAAGCTTGCTCTTCTTGATCTTGACGTCACCGGGAAGCACGGCGCCGATCATTGCCGTGACGATGTGGTCGCCGGCCTCAAAGTTCTGCGCGCCGCAGACGATCTGCAGCGGAGCGGGGTTGCCGTCGGCGTCGAGGTTCTTGTCACCCACGTCGACCGAGCACACATACATATGGTCGCTATCGGGGTGCGGGGTCTTGGTAAGCACCTTGGCGGTCACCACGTGGTCGAAGGACTCGCCCACGGTGTCGATCGCCTCGACCTCGGTGCCGGTACGGATATATTCGTCCGAAAGGGTCTTGGGATCCTCCGGAATATCGATCATGGTCTTGAGCCAGTCGTAAGAAACACGCATCTAACTGGTCTCCTTTCATCTGTAACGTCTGCAATAAACAGACGGAAAACTCCAGCTACGGAGACGGGTTTCCGAGGTGCCGTAGATTGCCCCGGAAGAGGAGCGCCGCGTACTTGGGTACGCAAGCGACGGTTTGAGGGGCAAGGTGCGGTGGCTCGGGAAGCCGCCGGGACAGGTCAACTTAAAACTGATTCAGGAAACGCATATCGCCTGTCATGAGCGTTCTGAGGTCGGGCAGGTCGTAGCGCAGGGCAGCGACGCGCTCGGCGCCAATGCCAAAGGCGAAGCCGGTGTACTTCTCGGGGTCGATGCCGCAGTTGATCAGGACGTTGGGGTCGACCATGCCGCAGCCCAAGATCTCGATCCAGCCGCTGTGCTTGCAGAAGTTGCAGCCCTTGCCGCCGCAGACGTGGCAGCTCACGTCCACCTCGCAGGAAGGCTCGGTGAAGGGGAAGAAATGCGGGCGGTAACGCGTCTTGCGGTCCTCGCCAAACATGCACTTAACAAAGTAGTCGAGCGTGCCCTTAAGATCGCCAAAGGTGATGCCTTCGTCGACGACCAGGCCCTCGATCTGGTTGAACTGCGGCAGGTGACAGGCGTCGGCCGTGTCGGGACGGTAGACGGTGCCCGGGCAGATCATGTAGATGGGCGGCTTCTGCGACTCCATGGTGTGAATCTGCACGCCCGAGGTCTGGGTGCGCAGCAGCACGTCGGACTCGCCGTGGGCATGCGCCTCGGGGTGCGCGACGCTGCCGGGGTTGTTGTCGACCACATAGAAGGTGTCGCGGGCCGAGCGGCTCGGGTGATCCATGGGGGCGTTGAGCGCGGTGAAGTTGTAGTAGGAGGTATCGACCATGGGACCGGACTCGACGGTGTAGCCGATACCGCTAAAGATATCCTCGGCCTCCTCGATGATCTGCTTGATCAGGTGCTGGTGGCCGATCTGCGGACGAATGCCCGGCAGCGTGATGTCGACGGCCTCGTGCTCCAGTGCGTGCTTGAGGGCGGCGGCCTTCATCTCGGTGGTGCGCTCGTCGAGCATGCCCTCGATCAGCTGGCGCATCTCGTTGGCGCGCTTGCCCATCACGGGGCGATCCTCGGGGGCGAGCTTGCCCATCATGCGCATCAGGCCGGTAATACGACCCTTGCGGCCGAGCAGCTCAACGCGCGCAGCCTCGAGCTTGGCGGCGTCGTCGGCGCCTGCGACGAGCTCCTTGGCCTCTTCCTCGAGTTTGACCAGATCATCAATCAGACTCATGTCTTCCCTTTCGTCTCTCGCGTTCCCCGCTCGCCAGGACGACTGCCGCCGTCTGGCGTTGCAAAAACGCGGCCCGATTCGGTAACAAAAAACCGTCCTCGGGCATGTGCATTGCCCAAGGACGGTTGAATTCCGCGGTACCACCTTGTTTGACCCGGCGGATGTCTGGCCCGCCGTGCCCACTCTGTGCCCCTTATCGCGAGGCTCACGGCTTCCCTACTGGGGCTTCGCCGCCGCTGGCCGCGCGCCCGTTGAGGTTGCTGCTCGGGAGTGAACGCTTGGCCCTTGCCACCGCAGGAAGGCTTGCAGCCCATGACCTTCCCTCTCTTGCCGGCGACGCGGCGGGCAAAACCCTCTCCGTCAACGCATTGGGCTATAGGATAACACATTCTGCGAGCATATCGCCGCGTTCCGTTTTGTTCGCACTGGGTACAAGGCAGATAGCTGTGCAAACTGGCCGCACGCCCACCCGTGGCGTCCGGTCTGCGAGATCAAGGATATAGGTATGGGAAAGAAACTCGATAAGAAAGCCAAGGCCGCCGTGGCCAAGGCCTCTAAGAACGCCAAGGCGGGCAAGGGCATCAAGAAGCTCCGCAAGCTCGAAGGCAAACTATGGACCCGCGAGTACCTGCTCAAGATTGCCGAGTTCGATGGCGCGACGATTGCCCCCGCCAACGGCGCTGCGGCCCGCGCCGATGCTATGGGCACCCTTGCCGGCGAACATCACAAGCTCCTGACCAGCAAAAAGTCCGTCGAGCTTGTAAGCTCGCTGGCACACGAGACCGTCGCCGGCGGCAAGATCGACGACCCGCAGCTGCTCGACGAGATCCGTGTGCTCGGCCGCGACCAGCGCGAGGCAAGCGTTATCCCTACTGAGGAGGCCGAGGCCTGGACCAGGCTCACCTGCGAGGCCGACGCCGTGTGGCACAAGGCCAAGACGGCCAACGACTGGGCGAGCTTTGAGCCCTACGTGGATAGAATCGTCGCCCAGCTCAAGCATCAGGCCGAGCTCATGGACCCCAAGCGCGACCCATACGATGTTTGGCTCGACCAGTACGAACGCGGCCTTTCCGCCAAGAGCTTCGATGCGTTTTGTGACGAGGTCAAGGCCACCGTCGTGCCGCTCGTTCACGCCATCGGCGAGCGCGGGCAGCAGCCTACTGCCGACTTTTTGCATGCCCGCGTGCCCGAGGCCGCCCAGCGCGCCATGAGCTTCGACCTGATGAAGCTCGTCGGCCTTAACCTGGACGACACCACGCTCGCCTTTACCGAGCACCCGTTTAGCGAGGGCTTCTCGGTGGGCGATGCGCGCATCGCCACGCACATCTACGAGGACGACTGCATCTCCAACGTCTATAGCATCATCCACGAGGCGGGGCACGCCATGTACGAGCTGGGCGTCAATCCCGCTTACGCGCGTACGTGTCTGGAGGGCGGCACCTCCATGGGCATTCACGAGAGCCAGAGCCGCTTTTTCGAGAACACCGTAGGCCGCAGTCGCGCTTTTATGGGCCCGCTGCTCGAAGTGCTGCGCCGTCACGCGCCCGAGGTCTACGGCAACGTGGACGAGGACACGCTCTACCACGCCGTGAACATCGCTCAGCCGTCGCTGATCCGTACCGAGGCCGACGAGCTCACCTACCCGCTGCATATTATGGTGCGCTACGAGATTGAGCGCATGCTGTTTGCCGGCGAGGCCACGGCCAAGGACATCCCCGCGCTTTGGAATCGCTTTATGGACGAGTACCTGGGCATTCCTGTTCCCGACGACACGCGCGGCTGCCTGCAGGATACGCACTGGAGCGGCGGCTCGTTTGGCTACTTCCCCACGTATGCGCTGGGCAGCGCCTACGATGCCATGTTTGTGCCGGCCATGTGCCGCGACGGTGTCGACCTTAACGGCGCCTGTGCGAGCGGCGACCTGACACCCGTCCGTGCTTGGCTGGGCGAGCACATTTGGCAGTGGGGCCGCGCCAAGGACGCGCCGGAGCTCATCAAGGGCGCGTGCGGTATGGCATTCGATGCCCGCTACTACTGCAGCTACCTGCAGGACAAGTTCACCACGCTGTACCAGCTGTAAGGATTGACCAGCACGCCATCGCCAACGCCAACCATGTTGACGTCGATGTCTTGGCAATGTCAGCGAAAACGGCCCCAAGCGAGCAAGGTGACGTGAAATGAAAGGGCGCTAACCTTCTGGTCGCGCCCTTGAAATTGAACGCCAGATTGCCGCTTGGGGCCGTTTGTAGCGTCGAGCGGTTACGCGGTTTGGTAAAACCGCGTAACTACAGAGCCTCCAGCGCGGCGGCGATGCGCTTCATGGCGGCGTCGGCGGCGTCTTGGTCGGGGGCCTCGGCCAAAACGCGAATCACCGACTCGGTTCCGCTCTTGCGCACCAGCACGCGGCCCTCGCCCGCCAGCGACGCCTCGGCCTCGGCAATGGCGGCCTGCACGCCCATGTTGCCCAGCGCAGCATCCTTGTCCGCCACGCGTACGGCAACCTGCGCCTGCGGCAGCAGCTTACACGGCACCGCGAGCTGCGAAAGCGTCTCGCGTTCGGCACGAATCACTTCCATCACACGCAGCGAGGTCATAATGCCGTCGCCCGTACGCTCGATATCGCCAAAGATCGTATGGCCCGTCTGCTCGCCACCCAGGCTGTAGCCGCCCTCGCGCATCTTGGCATACACGTGGCGGTCGCCCACGCCGCTGGTCACGGCACTCAGGCCGGCAAGCTCCAGCGACTTAATCAGGCCAAAGTTGCTGGCGATCGTCGGCACCACGGTACCGCCCGAGAGGCGCCCGTGCTTGTTAAGATACACGCCGCACACGTACAGGATCTGGTCGCCGTCGACCACGCGGCCGCGCTCGTCCACGGCCAGGCAGCGATCGGCATCGCCGTCGTAGGCAAAGCCCACGTCCAAGCCTTGCTCCACCACATGGCGCTGCAGGCGCTCCATATGCGTAGAGCCGCAGTCGACGTTAATGTTAAAGCCGTCGGGTGCGGCGTTAATCACGCGCACATCGGCGCCGAGCGCATCGAACACCGGCTTGGCGACAGAGGACGCCGAGCCGTTGGCGCAGTCAATGCCAATCTTGACGCCCTGCAGCGAAAAGTTCGCGCTTGCAATGAGCGAGGCAATGTAGCGGTTGCGGCCCTGCATGTAGTCGACCGTGGCGCCAATGTGGTTGCCCGTGGCCAGCGGCACCTCGCTCTTGCCATCGATGTAGTCCTCGATGAGTTCCAGCACGTCCTCGTCCATCTTAAAGCCGTCGCTGTTGACGAGCTTAATGCCGTTATCGCAAAACGGATTGTGGCTCGCACTGATCATGATGCCGCAATCGAAGCAGCCCTCCACGGTCTGGTGCGCCACGCCCGGCGTTGGAATCACGTGCAGCATATATGCGTCCGCACCGCTCGCGACCAGGCCACTCACCAGCGCCGCCTCGAACATGTAGCTCGAACGACGCGTGTCCTTGCCCACGATCACGCGCGCCTTGGCCCCGCGCCTGGCGCCGTAATACCAGCCCACAAAGCGGCCGATCTTGTACGCGTGCTCCACGGTCAGCCCAACGTTGGCCTCGCCGCGAAATCCGTCGGTGCCAAAGTACTTCATATCTTACTTATCCTGTTCGAACGTTTGAGCGGTCGGCGTGGTACGAACCTTAAGCTCCTTGTGCCCAGAGTCCTTCGAAGTCGTGACCGTGTACTCAACCTTTATGTCTTGTCCAAGAAGCATGTGGACACCGCCCCATGCAACCTTCAAGCCATCGTGCGTCGCTTCGTTCATCTCGATAGAACCGGAGCCCGAAGTCTTAATGTCCGAAATGCTGCCTCCCGCAGGAGCATAGAGATAAAGCCTCAGCACCTCATCATCAATATCCTGGCTAATGCCGTTGTGGCCCTGGAAATAACCAGGCATCTCGGCCTTCTCCTGGGGGGTCATCGTGTTCTTGAGCGTAGTGGTCACTCGATACGTCGTCGAACCGTCGGCATTTTCAACCGAAGAATCGATGGTGACTCGCTTATCGAGAAACCAATCCATCTTTGAGTAACTGTAGTTGTTCACATAGACGCCCAAGATCGGAGCCTCCGACGTATCGGTTTGGAGAGCGCCGGAGATGCCAAGGGCCTTCGCGGCCTTTTCCTCGTCGTCGTTTCTCGAATACATCAGGATGCGACCCTCGGAAGCACCCTTTTCGATGGCGGCAGCGATCTTAGTAATATCGCTGGAGCCCAGTTCGTCCACGATCTTGTTAAAAGCCGATCCAGCAACCGCCGCAAAAATGGCGTCCTGTTCCTCTACCGGGTAATTCCAATAAACATCGTGCATCAGTACCTTTGCAGCGTTGCTTCCGTCGACGACGGTGCCGTCGGGAAGCTGCGTGCCGCCTACAATGCCGAGCATATACTGCAAAAATACCGGATCGACTGCAAATACGCCGTCGATGTCATCTCCGACAATGGCCTTCTGCATATCGCTGACAAGCTGAGCCGCACGCGGATAATCGGGCGTCATCGTAACGTCGCCCATCGTGTATCCGAGCGTGTTGAATCCCGTCAGGCCCCATCCGGTCGTGAACAAGTTTGCCTCTTCATCGGTGATGGGAAGCGGACTCAAAGGCTCTTTCATCAAGTCGACTTTGACAAAATCGCCCAGTTCGAGCTTACCGTCAGTCACCGACATCACGCCGCGAGAACCCGGGAAACCGCCGCAGGCGCGGATCTCGACATTGCTCATCGCGAGCACAAGATAATGGCGCGTCTGACCGTTGGCGCCGAGCATCTGGGGCAGAACGGGGGCGACCTTCTCCGCCGCGTCAACCGCGCCGTTGAGGGTGGCAAAGCCGTCCTTTGCCTTATCGACCAGCTCGGTCACCTGGGCGATATGCGTATCGCCAATACCCTGAATCTTTTCATTGGCGCTCTTGAACGCCCTCGAGCTATCGGAAAGCGAATCGGCGACCGCCTGCAGCGCGGACACGTTGATTGTTCCGTCCTGGAACAGCTTGCCGGGCGTTGCCTGAGCGAGATTATCGGCCATGGGGACCAGCGCGCCGCTCGAAACATCGGACAGAGCGTCGACCATGGTGCGGGCGGCATTAATGTCGCTGCCGTACACCGGGACAAACGAGGCCATCGTCCACAGCGGGCTCGAGGTCTCCGTCTTCATGCTGCTGCAAAGGTCGTTGATCTTCTTCGTATCGTCGGGCAAGGTCGAAAAATCGCCCGACGTGACCTTACCCTTAAGGTCTGCGACGATACCCACGGCCTCCTTTGCCTGGGCCTTCACGGTCTTTGCCGAGTTAAAGAACATGAAGCCGCTCACGCCAAGTGCAACGAGGACAACCGCGACGACAGCAACGACCGCTGTGGCGGCATAACGGTTCTTGTTCTCGCCCTTGCGATGACGATGACGGACCAGCCCGTCCGACGTCGTGCTCGACGAAGTGCCGTCGCCGTAGTTCAGGCCAAAATCGTAATAGTCTTCTTTAGAACCCGAGCCCACAAACTCGGCACCGCTATCGTCCAGACGGGCAAACGTGCCGGTCTCGGAAGCTCCCGTGTAAATCGTGCCCAAGTTGCCCGTGATTCCTACATCCTTGGACGACGAGGCGTTGCCGGCAGCATTGGCGCTGCCCGCATTGCCCGCGGAATTTGCGGAGACCTCGCGCGGCGGCACTGCGGGGGTAGCCCCGGTCGCAGCGGCCTGACCGTTTGCGCGGGCGGCCTTTTTTGCCTTCTGAGATTGCTCATACAGAGCGGTAAACATCGCCGTCTCGCCCGGAGACGTGCGATTGCCGCCGCCGTTCTGGCCAATGCCGCCCGGAGCGTCGGGCCTTCCCGCCCCATTAGAACGCGGCGGGACCGCCGGACGGCCGTCTCCGCTACCCTTAAAATGATTTCCAGCCATAGAGAAATCCTCACGATACAAAAGTCGATAAACGTTATCAGTTTATGTCATATTGAACGCGCGCAGCTAAACTCCAGACATGCGTCCTGATTACACGCAACATGCGCGAATCCCTATTCAGTTTTTAACTTGTATCAGCCGCTGCGTCGACTACACCGTCAAAAACACCATCGCGATAATCATGGCAAAACCCGCCAGGTCGGTGGGCAAAAATACCGTCCCCAGCATAAGAGCGCTGGTGATGGTAGCCGAAACCGGCTCCATGGTTCCAATGAGGCTCGCACGAACCGAGCCGATCTCCTTAACGCCCTGCATATAGAACATATAGGCAAAAAACGACCCAATCACGATGAACACCGCGAGCGCGCCGACACCCGAAGGCTCGAGCGCCGGCATGTGTGCCCACGGCTGGGTAAAAATGCTCAGCACGATTCCTGCCGAAAGCATGGCTGAGCCCGTGACAACCGAGCTGCCGTATTCCTTGAGGATTCCGGCCGGAATAATTGCCATGCAGGCACCGCCCACGGCGCACAAAAGGCCCGCGAGCAGGCCCATCGGCGAAATGCTCAGCGTACTGGGGTCGCCGCCTGTGGCGATAAGAAACGTTCCTCCCAAGGCGAGCAAAACACCAAGCGTCTCGCGCGTGCGCGGAAGTCGATGCGTGGCAACGCAGGCATACCCCATGACGACCACCAGCTGCAGGCACTGGAACACCGTCGCCGTGCCCGCGTTGGTTAGGCGCACGGCAGACAGATAGCAAATCTGGTTGAACAGCAAGCCAAAAATCGTAAACAGGATGAGCTGCTTGCGGTCGGCGGGGGTAGTCCACAGTTTAACCAAGCGGTCGCGATCCTTGTTGAGCACGACGAGCATAAAGAGCAGGCCGGCGCAAACCTGGCGCATGCTCATGAGCCAAAACGTCTCGATATGGCAAACATCGAAGAGGTAGCTGGCGCAGGTGCCAGAAAATCCCCAGAACGTTCCGCCGGCAGCCGCGGCAAGCACACCCAGGGCCATCTTGCGCGTCTGGGCGTCGTTGAGGCGGTCGCGCCATGCACGGCGGGTGCTGCGGCTGAGCTCATCGGTGCCCTCGGGCACATCAATGTTCGATATATCGGTCATCGGCACCGAAGTCCCCGCGCCTTCGACCTGCTCGACACGCTCTTTGCTCATCCCGCTCCCCCGAAACAGCCTGGAAACAATTCGGCTTACCTTACCACGGCGAAGGCTCCAGCTGGGGGCTTGTCCGCTTATCGGTAGGACAATTCCGCAGACGTCTCTTCCATGGTTCGGCATCGCAACGGCTTTGCATTATGCGACAGCCAAATCACGGCAGCGAGCTCTTTTAAAATGGGCGCGACAAAGCCCTTTGATTCCACAACGTTAGCGATTTTAAAAAATATTCTTGCCACCGAGTTCAAGCTCCGTTATATTATCCCTTGCGCACTTGCGCACCCTTGATCGGGCGTTTAGCTCAGGGGGAGAGCGCTTCCCTGACACGGAAGAGGTCAGAAGTTCAAATCTTCTAACGCCCACCAAATGTTCGCAGCTCAGAGGCTATGCCTCTGGGCTGTTTTGTTTTATGTGCTAAGCCAAAAGGGCGCCGTGGCACCCAAAACCGCTTCGGCAGCTCCAATAACCATCCCAATCGAGGCTGATACCGCCTCTACATAACCGACAATCATCCCGGCAGACCCCAAGTTGCTTCGGTATCGCCGGCAATTACCCCTGCCACACCCAAAGTCGCCCAGACAACCCCGGCGATCGCCCCAATCAGCCCCAAAATCACCCAAACAGCCTTGGCGACTGCCCCGATCTGGCCTTCGCAAGCCTCGCGGCCACATCCGGACAGCCTTCCCATAATCAGGTCTAATACTTTTCCCGAGAAGTGAACGACCTTATTTGGACCCCCGAAGCATCCACACTTTTTACAGCCAAAACCGCAGGATTCCAATGATAAAACCGCAGGAAATAAGCCACCAAAAGTGTCGATGTTTCGGGGGTCCGTTTTGACTCGTTCACTTCTCGGGAAAAGTATTAGACCTGACAATGAGACCCTTGGTCCCATGCCCAGCAACCGCCCCTACCAATGTTGACGCGCCTCGATTACGGCCTGCCAAAGCTTAAACCGCTTCGCTTCGACGCGCTTGAGGGCAAAGTATCGCTGCTCCTCGCTCATGGGCTTGTTAAAAATGGGTCGCTTGTTCCGGTGCAGCTTCCGTCGGATGCGTTCGCACAGCCGGATGAGCTTGTCGTAGTCATTTGCCTGCTCAGTCGTCACGGTGAAGTGTGCCACGCCGCTCAACAGCTCCAACTCGTTGCGGCGCTCGGCATCCTTGTAAATCTTCTCGCGTCCGTCATGAATGGCATCGCTGTCGTAATCGACCATCGCGGTCAGCACCTCTGGCAGCAGCCCGGCCTTTACTTTATCCATGCCCACCTCGACTTTAGCCGTAAGCGTTATGTCGGGTGTGCGCTCCAACACGCGAAGCTTGTGATCACGTCCGTCATTGTATCCATCGCGAATGAAGACCTTCTTGTTAAGTTCGGCCTTGCCCAATGCATACCCGCCGTAGCGCGCAGGCAGCGACATAAACATGCAGAGCCCCGACTCCCTCGGAGAGCGCGACCCCTCGATCACATATGCAAGCAGCGCCTTTGCCTTCGCGATACCCCTCACCTTGGGTGACTTCTCGATATACGCCTCGATGAGCTCCTTAGTCGTGAGCCTGCTATCGCGCATGCCCGTATCCCTGCCTGTTACCCCACCGGGAGCAAGGTTATCCAGCCGGTAATCCGATGTCATCGCATAGCCGGCATAGACGGCCGCTGCCACATCGCCATCGTGCACAGCCTGCAAAAACGCCAGCTCGGGAGAGCACACATACGCATCAAGGTCGCCCATCCAGTGGCCCAGCGAGATAAACGAACCCGCCGGGAGCTCGTTGGTGCACAGATGCGTCTTAACATGCTTGCTCTGCCGACGGCCGGCGCGCGACGGCACCAACAAATCCAGCGTTTCGATCCCCAGGTCATAGCGATCGATAACCTCCTGCGCTTCTTGGTCCAAGAGCGCACAGGCACCTGCAATCGACACGACCTCTGGCTCCGAATCCCCAAAGCGAGGGTTCGGCATGTGCGCCAACAGCGCCAATGCGGCGTTATGTGAAACGATAAAGTACCTCATGGCGCGAAGATAGCACGCACGCCGGCGGCGGCTGGCGGTCCTGTTAAGTTTCCGGTAAACGACCGGCGGTTTTTTCGCCGAGGTGCGCCAAAGTGTTCATTCGACGATGCCCAAACCGCAATCCGTCAAGTTTTTGGCAAGGTTGCCGCCCAACTGGCCAAAAGCCGACCATCTACTTGCCAGTTTATCCAAGGCGTAACCAACCAGTCCGCACCGCGGCTTCTCGGCAAAACGCCACAACGTCCACACCCTGCGGTATCCTTGAGCCACTTACACCTGCAGCACCAAGGAGCCACCATGCGCACCGAGCTCGATGTTCCCTTTTCGCGCAAAGAAGAAGCCAAGGCGCTGGGCGCCAAATGGGACCGGACCAAGAAGATCTGGTATGTACCCAGCGGCGTCAACCCCGAGCCCTTTGCCGAGTGGCTGCCCGGTGTTGACCGATCCGACCCCTCTGCGCCGTATATATATCTAGTACTGGGCAAGCGCGAGTGCTGGAAGTGTCACAAAGAGACCTCGGTCGCGGCCTTCGGCATTCCCTATCGAACCGATAACGGCGAGGGCATCGCCATCGCGCACGCACCCAACAAGGCCGGGCACATTGCCATCGACACGACCAATGCCAACGCGCTCGCCATTGTTCCCGCTCTTGGCTGCGTCCCGGGCGAGATCCGCGACTATCTTTCTAAGCGCTGTGGCTACAAGCCCGTAGGCGCGCGAGCCTCCAAAGCCCCATCGCTCGGCAACACGTGCACCAGTTGCGGCGCGCTGCAAGGCAGCCGCTATCTGTTCGAAGAACCCACGTCCCCGTTTGCCCTCACTGCCATCAACAAGCTGCCGGCACTGGAGTTTGTGCGCGTCGAAGTTGCCGGCGTCTTTGGCGTCCCGGCCACGCATACCAATTTTGACCAGGCACTCTTTACCTGGGCACGCGACCATCACGCCGAGTTCCACAAGAAGCTCGGTGAGGGGGTTTATTTGTAGAGACGGAGAGGCCTTCACAGCCAGCTCCTCCGCATCACCTATCCCCCGTCGCAAACGTCATACACGATATCGAGACCGCAAACAGGGCATTTCTCCGGATATACCGGCATATGAACGCCCGTCCGTTTTCTCACTTCGTCGCTGAGTCTGTCGCGCGCATCGATGAACCGAATATCGAGACACGATATTTGTGAGCCGCAATAAGGACAGGCGACGGCAAACGACCCGCAATCAACCTCTACGCCCGGAAACATATTGTTGTCGATAAGGGCACACGGCAGTTTTCCGTACTTCCCCATCGCAATATCGCCTCGCCAGCTCACACGCGCTCCTCTCTCGCTATCCAAATCAGGAAGAGCATGCACCGGCGGGCGTGCACGAGATTGCATCGCCACGCGATCCGATCAAACAACACGATCGTAAAAGACCGCCAAAGCCAAATACGCTAATACGGCAGAAGCCCCGCCTTTTCACGCTTCTTTTCCGAGCGATCGAACTCGATGCGATGGGCCTCGAGAAACACCGCATTGGGTCGCCACTGACGCTCATTCGGCTGCCTTAGCGTCGCACCTGCAAAGGAAGCGTAGTCGGTCTTATCCAGCAGGTACGATCCGCACAGCCGATATTCGCCGCAAACAGGCTCAAACGAAATCAGATGAGCATCGAATAGAGCATGAAAGTCGCGCCGAAGTAGAATGCCGTTGCTGGCAACCTGCGATTTGGGTCCCGAGTAATTCTCGATATGTGCAGCCTCCAGTGCCTCGTTAACCCCACAACCCGACACCGCGCAGCGACCATCATAGGCGGCAATGAGCTGCTTGCGGAACCATTGCTGCCCCAATCGCTCGCGTCTCAACGCATAGCGAACTTTTTCGTCATCGGTCGCACTCTGTCCGGCAAACTCAATGTCGGCTGGCATGTGCTTCAGATAGCTCATGTCGGACGCAAAACGAGGATCAGGCCCGCCTTTATGAACGGGACCATGCAGAACAAACCAGCCGTTTTCGGGCTCAAACCGTTCAACAAACGCAAGGCCGAGCACCTTATAGCCCACCTCGGTTGCAAATATGACTCCAACTGGAACGCCATATTCCATACAGTTGAGCATTTTACGGTTGTAATTCTGGTCTCGAGAACCAACGACGCCTGGCGCTTGAACCGAATACTTAATGACCCACGTACCGTCATCCAAATAGAGCGGAGGAACATCGGTGTAGAAGCTCTTTTTAGAGTTATGGACCGAAAGCGCAAAGATCTTATTGGGATCTTGCTTCACCCGATCCTGGCCCGGCCAGAAGATCCCTGAATCCCGCGTTACGGGAAAGAAGTCCGCGCCAATTCTCAAACGATACTGATACTGAGGGCTATCTTCCTTGGTGCGGTGCGGAAGGCTGGTCCAAACGCCGCCGCGCTGCTCCTCACCCAGAAACCACTCCCATGCCTCAACGTATTCGGAAGGCACGAGACTGCAGGCACGGTCATAGCTTGGTCCATCCATCAACGGAACAGCAAGGTCAATGTCGTTCATCGCCAGCACCTACAACCATACGAACGCGAGTCATGCCCCTCAATAATATGGCCGAGAGTCAATTATTACGAGATCTCATTCCGCGATCGGCACATCGTTGATGCTCTCGGTTTGCCGCTGGCGCGCTCATACCCCGCCATCCCACTCCCCTGTATACTGATGTAGCACGTGTTTCATCCGGGCTTATTGGGCCGGATTGTTCATGGGAGGGTCTTATGGCTGCTTCGAATCCGCCTAAGGGAAGCGTTTCTTCTTCGTCCATCAAACCGGTTACGCGCAAGGCCGTGCGTTGCCAGCGCGAGGTCGCTTGGCTTGTCACGCAGGCGGCGGGCAGGCTTGTGGCGACCACGGAGGACGTCAATGCGCCTACGCCGAGCTTTGTGTTAGCGGCGGCGCTGGATTTTGTGCGCCAATTGGAGCTTGCCGCACAGGATGCCAGCGGCCACCTCGACTACCAGAATGTTATGGCGCCCGACCTGCAAACGTTCTGCCACATGGCCAAGTTGCCCGCCGCGCCCAATGCGCTTTCGGACGCGGGCTACATGTTTACGCTTTCGGGCGCGGACCTTATCCGCGACATCTACGCATACTGCAGCGAGCTCGCCGAGCGCCACGTCTTTGACGCGGCAGAAATCAAACCGGGAAATGCCATCAAGCTGGTTCTTAGGCTGTTCCTGATGGATGGGTTCGGGACTATGCCGGCGTAAGCCGGATTTTTAACTTCGCCGTCGACTGGGCAACAACCGCCTTACCTTAGCGGGCGCCAATCGAGAGTCGATTATTGGGTCACCTCGTCCGCTGGCGCATTTATTCCGCACGCTCCGACAGTCGATACTTGCGGTTGCGACTCGTCGCCGGCGCTGTAGGCTCAAGCTCGCCTTGAGCAATGAGTGTGTTGACGCGCGACCTAACCTGGGAAATTGTGAGCCCTGTGTGCTCCGCCAACTCGCGCGTACCCAGCTCACCGCAACGCTTAAGTGCCGCCACAATTAAGTCACCGCCGTGGTCGACCGGCTCGACCTTTGAGCGATAGAGAACCACTTTGAACCGATCGAATCCCGGGCAGAACAGGGGCTCGGCCAAACCATGAGCACACATGGCGTCGATCATCATCGGAATGCCCGAGCCATTGCCCTCAGCCGGCGAACCTGCGCCATCCGGCAGCGGAACAATCGACATGAGTTTCATGAGCGTCGCGTTGCGGCACCGGGAGCTGCCGTCAAACAAGTTCTCGCGAGTCTTTCCTCCGTATAGGCCGCCGGGGTTCGTCACTTCGATACGGTCATCAAAGACGTCAACAGCGACCGACTGCCCACAGAACCGATCTCCGTATTCTCGGTGGATTACGGCGTTGGCGATTGCCTCGCGCAGGACCTCCTCGGGAATCTCCAGCGAGTCGACACGCGAGACGCCTTGGATCGTCGAGGTTCGCCGCAAATTCTTGGCGACTGCCGCGACGGCATCCGAGATCATTTCGCCCAACGTTCCCTCGCAGATCGTACGGTCCATGAACCTCAACGACCCCGCCGCGCCCTTCTGCGTTCCGGCATAGACCGCCACATCGATAAAGAGCTTAGGATAGAACTGCTGAGGATAGGCACCCGCAGCCAGGAGCCCGGCCTTAGTAACTTTGCCCTGGGAGTCGAGGAAATTCAGGCGCTCCAGCTTCGTTTTCTTGTCCGGCGCGCCGCGCATTGCCCGAGGTGTCAGCGAGAAAGCACGCTCTATCGTGCGATCGACCAGTGCCTCGTCAAGATCGCCTGCAACCGCGCCGGGCACTGCATCGCGATCGCTAGGACTCGTCCGCTCGTATGACGACAGTGCCAAAACCTCGGTCGATGAAAGTGGCACGTCTTTGTCATCAATGCGCTTGTAGCTGCCGCCCTGGGCGCCGCGTTCTATTACATAGCAGGGCTTGCTCGACGGGTCGAGCTCCTCAATCGTGATAACGAGAACCACGGTGCCCCGAAGCTCCACGCGCTCAATAGTGTATTTGGGCGGATTGGCCAGTTTTCCGCGACCGCCGGCATCACCCATGCCTGCGACAAATTGGTTGAGCACCTTCTCGGTCTCAAAGTCCTCAACCGGGACAAAGCCCGCGCGCTCGCTCACGCCGAGCACGATAATTCCGCCGGCGGTATTCGCGAATGCGCTAACCGTTTCCCATACGTCGCGAGAAAGCGTCGTGGCGCTCTCCTTGACCTCGACGCTAAGATCGTCCGAGCCCATGCGCCTTAAAGACTCGAGCAGACCGATCAGCTCGTTCTCGTTCATCTGCACGTCCTTTCGCTCGGTCCGGCGGAGAATGCCGCGAATAGATTTCCTTCGTCTCTCAGTTATCTCTCGTAATTATCTCTTGTCTCTCTGTTATCTCTCGTATTAGAGATGAGTGAAAGATGAGAGATAAGATATCTACCATCTGTTTCATTTAAACATGTTTTTGCTGGTAGAACAATCAGTATTGAGACAATACCGTGATTTCTTGTCTCTTTGCTGCTCAGTTATCTCTCATATTCATCTCTCGTCTTTCTGTTATCTCTCGTATTCGTGACGAATGAGAGATGAGAGATGAGAGATGCGCGGGCGGCGGATGAGCGTGAATTTTGGACGGTCGGGAAATGAGGGTGGATATTTGGACGGTTTTTGGACGTTTTGAGGCTGATTCCGTCCGAAAATCCACTCTCATTCGATAGGCGTCCAAGTTTCCACGCTCGCACGGCGGTCACGCGGGGTCTATGCCCAATCCGCTGGCATCGTCTCCAGTTCGCCGCAGAGCCGCGGCCCCATATGGGTATACTCACGAGGATTCGACTCGATTCGCCCCCGCTGGGGCGTCAAAGGAGACTGCATATGCCCACCACCTCAACCGACCCGCGCGCCGCTGCCGCCGCGCTGCTGGTGCCCGGCACCACCTGTCACGGCTTTGCCGTCGAGCGCTGCGAGACCGTGCCCGAGCTCGACTCGGACGCCTACGTGCTGCGCCACACCGCCTCGGGCGCTCGCCTGCTGTACCTGGCGTGCGACGACGAAAACAAGGCTTTTGCCATTGGCTTTAAGACGCCGCCGGCCGATTCCACCGGCGTGTTCCATATCCTCGAGCACTCGGTGCTGTGCGGATCGGCCAAGTTTCCCGTCAAGGAGCCGTTCGTCGACCTGATCAAGAGCTCCATGCAGACGTTCCTCAACGCCATGACCTACCCCGACAAGACCATCTACCCCGTTGCCACCACCAACGAGCAGGATCTGTACAACCTGATGGACGTGTACCTGGACGCGGTGTTCAACCCGGCCATCTATACCAAGCCCACCATTTTTGAGCAGGAGGGCTGGCACTACGAGCTGGACCTGCCGAAGGGCGCCGAGGGCGAGGGCAACGGCAGTTCCGCAAGCCTGCGCGAGGGAACGCTACGCTATAACGGCGTGGTGTTCAACGAGATGAAGGGCGCGCTGTCCGACCCCATGAGCGTGCTGGACGACGCCGTCAACGCCGCGCTTTATCCCGACACCGCCTATGCGCACGAGAGCGGCGGCGACCCGCGCGCGATTCCTGCGCTCACCTACGAGCAGTTCCTGGACACGCACGCGCGCCACTACAATCCTTCCAACTCCTACATCACGCTCTACGGCGACCTGGATGTGGACCGTGCACTGGCCTTTTTGGACGAGCGCTATCTGTCGCAGCCAAGTGCCGCGAGCCGCCGCATGGACGCAGCCGTCGCCGCCGGCGAGGACCCGTCCACGCTGGCGCCCAATCCGCTGGTCGTGCAGGCGCCCGTGACCTGCGAGTACAAGCGCGTCGAGATGGCAACCACACCCGAGAACGCCCTGGTGGGCCTGGGTCTTGTGCTGGGCAGCGCGCTCGACCGCAAGCGCACGATCGCGGCGGACATCCTGTTCGAGGCACTGCTGGGTTCCAACGAGGCACCGGTTAAGAAGGCCATTCTGGCCGCCGGCCTGGGCGGCAACGTGGTGAGCTACACCGCGGCCGAGAGCCTGCAGCCCTACGAGCTCATCATGCTGCAAAACGCTCAGCCCGGCGTGGCGCGCGAGCTGCGCCGCGTGTTCCAGGACGCCTGCCGCGACCTGTGCGAGCACGGCGTTCCGCGCGAGCGCCTGGAGGCCATCATCAGCAGCAACGAATACGACCTGCGCCAGCGCGACTACGGTATCGCCGACGGCGTGGCCATTGCATGCGACGCGCTGAGCACCTGGCTCTACGATGACGACGCCGCGACGCTGGCGCTCAAGTACGGCCCGGTGTACGAGGAGCTGCGCGGCGAGCTGGACGGCAGCTACTTTGAGGACCTGCTGCGCGAGCTCGTGCTGGAAAACGACCACATGGCGCTGGTCGAGCTGGTTCCGGTGGATGCCGCCGAGGGTGCGGAGAGCGCCGAGGCCGCCGAGCTGGTAGCCAAGCGCGATGCCATGACCGATGCCGAGCTGGCCGATGTGGTCGAGCGCACGGCTGCGCTGCGCGCCGCGCAGGAGGCGGATGACGCGCCCGAGGCCAAGGCCACGCTGCCACGCCTGCGCGTGTCCGACATTGGCGAGGCACGCCCCGAGCCGCCGCTGGTCGTGGACACGACCGCGCCCATCCCCTGCCTGCGCCACGGCATCCCCACCAACCGCTTGGCCTACGCCATGCAGTATTTCGACCTGAGCTGCGTCGCGTTTGAAGACCTGCCCTATGTGACCCTGCTCTGCCGCCTGCTCAAACAGCTACCCACGAGCGAACACTCGGCCGAGGAGCTCGACAACCTCATCGCCGGCAAGCTGGGCTTTTTGAGCTTTACGACCGAGGTCATGACCCAGCCCGACGTGGACGGCGTGCGCCCCTACCTGCTAGTGAGCGCCGGCGCCCTGTCCGAAAAGATCGATGCGCTGGCGAGCCTGCCGCGCGAGGTGTGGTCGAGCACGCTGTTGCTCGATGCCGAAGCCGACCGCGTGCGCGACGTGCTCACGCAGATTCGCATTGGGCTTGAGCAGGGCTTCATTAACAACGGTCACTCGGCGGCGCTTGGTCGCGCGATGAGCTACAGCTCGCCTTCGGCCGTGGTGCGCGAGCAGCTTTCGGGCGTGGACTTCTACCTGTTCCTGCGCGATCTGCTCGACCACTTTGACGAGCGCCTGGACGACCTGCGCGCCAAGCTTGCCGAGCTGGCAGGCCGCATCTTTGTGTCCGATGGCTGTCTGGCGAGCTTTACCGGCAGCGATGAGGACTTTGACACGTACTGGGCCGCCGCGGGCGACCTGGGGTTGGGCGCGGGCGACGGTGCTGTTGCCGGCCGCGACACGCTCGTGGTGCCGACGCCGTGCGACCGCCACGAGGCTTTCCTCATCCCCAGCGACATCTGCTTTGCGGCAAGCGCATGCGACCCGCGTCGCCTGGGCATTGACGTGACGGGCGCCTGGGCGGTTGCCGCCAACGCGCTCTCCTACGACTACCTGTGGAACGAGATCCGCGTGAAAGGCGGGGCGTACGGCTGCGGATTCCGCGCGGCAGGCGAGCGTCAGGCGGCGTTCTACACCTACCGCGACCCGGCAATCGACCCCTCGATTGAGCGCGTGGCGCGCGCAGGCGAATGGCTCGGCGGTTTTGAGCCCGACGAGGCCGCCTTTGAGGGCTTTATCGTGAGCTGCGTGAGCGGCATGGATGCGCCGGTGAAGCCGTACGCGCTCACCAAACGCCGCAACACGACCTACTTGGCCGGACTCGATCCGCATGCACGCGAGGAGCGCCGCGCCCAGATGCTCGCCGCCACGCCCGGTGAGCTGCGCTCGCTCGGCGCCGACGTGACGTGCATCGCAGCCGTCTCGCCCACCTGCGTCTTTGGCGGCCGAGACGTCATCGCCAAGAGCAACGCCGGCTTCAACGTCATCGACCTGCTGGGCTAACGCACAGCAAAGGTAGATTTTTGGGACATGCCTGAAAATCTACCTTTTCTTTTGCCGCTGCTTGGGCGGGGCAGCTCAGCCCGTCACACCAGTTTGTCTAAATCTGTAACATCTAGGCGGCAATATTGGCTCCAGATGTTACAAATCGAGACGTTTTCGGATGACGCCGGCCCTTTGTCTCAATCTGTAACATCTAGGCCCGATTTTGCCGAGTTACTGTTACAGATCGAGACACACCGCCGCGAACACCCACTCTTCGTCAAAACCCACGAAGGTGTCCATGAACTGCTCCCCTTGCGATGGTTTGCGTGGTGGTTTCGACATTTGACCAGATAAAACCTACCAAAATAAACCTGTCCCTTTTTGGTAGGTTTGAGAGAGGGGCCGGGATGGATAAGGCCGAGTTGCGGCGGGCGGTAATTGCCCGGCGCGATGCTCTAGATTTGGATATGCGGGCGGCAAAGTCTGCTGCTGTATGCGCGCGGCTCGTTGAGTTGCTGGGCGGCTCGGGTCCCGCGGCCCCGCGCACCGTTGCCGTCTATGCCGCCATGGGCTCCGAGGCAGATCCTGCCGCGTTTGCCGCAACGGCCGCAAAACACGGCTGGCGCGTGGCCTATCCGTGCATGTTCTCGGCAGCTGACACCGTGGCTTGTGGCCAGCGCATGTGCATGCGGGCAGTTGCTGCCGGCGATGCGTCCGAGGCCCCGTTTATCGCCCACCCTACGCGGGCCTTCGCAGCCACGGACGTCGACAGCAGCCGCTTTCCTATCGTGCCTGCCGAGGCGCTCGATATGATCGTCGTGCCGCTCGTAGCCTTCGACCACACCGGCGCGCGCCTGGGCTACGGCGGCGGCTGCTACGACCGCTACCTGCCCACGCTCTCGCCCGCATGCCAAATCATCGGCATCGCCTTTGACGAGCAGCGTGTCGACCACGTTCCCACCGACACCCACGACCTGCCGCTACCCCACATCATCAGCGCCTAACCGCCGTTGTATCGCACCCGCAAGATGGGCATCCGAAAATCCACGCTCGTCACGCCGCAGCCGAAGCCACAACCGCAACCGCGGCCGTAGCCTAGTGCTCCTCGCCGGCGCGGGCCAGGTCGTAGGGCGTGGTCTGGTAGACGTAGTAGTTGAGCCAGTTGGTGTAGAACAGCTGGGCCTGGCTGCGCCAGACGTTGCGCGGCTCGGCGGTGGGGTCGTCACCTGGGAAGTAATGCGCCGGCACCTGGGGGTTGAGCCCGCGCTTCACGTCGCGCTCGTACTCCAGGCGCAGCGTGTCGGTATCGTACTCGGGATGGCCAAAGACAAAGAAGCGGCGGCTGTCGGTCGACTTGACGATGTACAGGCCCACCTCGTCTGATACGGCCACGACCTCAAGCTGCGGCTCGGCCTCCACGTCCTCACGGCGCACATCGGTATTGCGTGAATGCACGGCATAGAAGCGGTCGTCAAAGCCGCGGACCAGCGGGCTTTGCGGCTTCACCAGATAATGCTCAAACACGCCGCTCGCCTTGGCCGGCAGGTCGCACTTCTGGATACCGTAATGATGGTAGAGCCCTGCCTGTGCACCCCAGCAAATATGCAGCGTAGAGTGCACGTGCGTGGTGGACCAATCCATGATCTGGCAGAGCTCGGGCCAGTAGTCGACCTCCTCGAACGGCATCTGCTCCACCGGCGCGCCCGTGATGATCAGGCCGTCGTAGTGGATATCGCGGATGTCGTCGAACGTACGGTAGAACGTCTCCAGGTGGCCGGCACTCACGTGCGTGGCCTCGTGCGTCTTGGTGCGTAGCAGGTCCACCTCTACCTGCAGCGGCGTGTTGGAGAGCTTGCGCATGATCTGCGTCTCGGTGGCGATCTTGGTGGGCATGAGGTTGAGGATGAGCACGCGCAGCGGACGGATGTCCTGGTGCAGCGCGCGGTACTCGGTCATGACAAAGATGTTCTCGCTCTCGAGCTGCGCGGCGGCAGGGAGGGCGTCGGGGATGCGAATGGGCATGGATGCTCCTTACGAGTCAGTTGCAGCTATGGTACAACGAGCGGCCCCATCCGCGCGAGTGCATCGCCCCGAGACACCGTCAGCGGCCCAAATCACTCCAAAAGTAGAGATTAAGGCGTGTCCCAAAAATCTACGGCGCTTTAGCCTAGCAAAGTGGCAGCAGGACGCTACAATGGTTCGATGCGAAAAACTCGGCCGAAAGGATATGAATATGTACCAGACGCGTAAGATCGGTGTGGTCGGCCAGGGCCACGTAGGAGCACATGTCGCCAACAGCCTGCTCATGCAGGGCATTGCCGATGAGCTGTACCTCTGCGATATCAACGAGGCAAAGGTGACGTCCGAGGTCCAGGACCTGCGCGACTCCCTTTCGTTTGTTCCGTACAACACCAAGATCGTCAACTGCTACGACCACTACGAGGAGCTGGCCTGCTGCGACGTCATCGTCAACGCCGCCGGCAAGGTCGCACTGGCCGCCGGCAACCGCGACGGCGAGCTGTTCTTTACCACCGACGCCGCCCGCACCTTTGCCAAGCGCATCGTCGATGCCGGCTTCGACGGCATCTTCGTGAGCATCTCTAACCCCTGCGACGTCGTGTGCACCGAGCTGTGGCATCTGACCGGCTACGATCCCAAGAAGATCATCGGCTCGGGCTGTGGCCTGGACTCTGCCCGCCTGCGCACCGAGATCTCCAAGAAGGTCGGGGTGAGCCCCAAGTCCATCGATGCCTACATGATCGGTGAGCATGGCTTTAGCCAGCTGGCCGCCTTTAAAGCCGCAACCATCGCCGGCAAGAGCCTCAACGAGCTTCAGGCCGAGAACCCCGACAAGTACGCCTTCGACCACATGGAAGTCGAGGAGCTCGCACGCAAGGGCGGTTATGTGACTTACGCCGGCAAGCAGTGCACCGAGTACGCCGTTGCCAACTCCGCCGCGCGCGTCTGCGCCGCCGTGCTGCACAACGAGCACGCCGTGCTTTCGGCCTCTACGCTTATGACCGGCCAGTATGGCGAGGAGGGCATCTTTACCTCCCTGCCGTGCGTGATCGGCGCCGAGGGCGTCGAGGAGGTCTACACGCTCGACCTTTCCGAGCACGAGCTCGAGGGCTTCCACAAGAGCTGTCAGCATATCCGCGACAACATCGCCCAGCTCGACTGGTGGGACGCCGAGGCCTACGACGCCAAGTAGTCCGCCGGTTGATGCGACAACTCACTCATACGGACACAATGTAAAGCGGGCCGCGCCGGAAACCCACCGGCGCGGCCCGCTTTTTGACACACGCGACATGCTTGCAGATTTAGGTCTAATACTTTTCCCGAAAAGTGAACGAGCAAAAACGAGCCCTCGAAGCATCGACACTTTGTGGAGACCATTTCCTGCAGTTTCATTAAGATTTTCCTGCTGTTTTGGCGTCAAAAAATGTCGATGCTTCGGGGGTCCAAAATAGGTCGTTCACTTCTCGGGAAAAGTATTTGACTTCGTTTTCGACAAACAGAAAGGGGCGCCGTGACGCAAACGGGGCCCGCGCTTGGCGAAGGCCCGTCATGAAAAATCGCGTTCCCCGTTACCTAGTACCGCTCGACGCCCATGTAGCGGCGAACCTCGGGACTGTGGTCAAATACCTTGCCGCGGGCGGCGCGCAGCTCACAGCTCATCGCATAGAAGAAGATCGGCTCCAGGTACGAACGCACGCTGGCAGGCACCTCGCCCACGCCGTACTCAAGCGCATCGAGCACCATGACTGTATCGGTGTGCGTGTTGAGAAATGCCAGTGCGCGCTCCTCCATGGGGCGACACTCGCCAGCGCCAAGCTGCACAAGGTAGAACACGCCGGGCTCGGTAGCCTCGAAGGGACCGTGGAAATACTCGCCGGAGTGGATGTAGCAGCAGTGCTGCCACTGCATCTCCATGAGCGAGCAGATGGCCATGGCGTAGGTCTGGCTAAAGTTGGGGCCGGAGCCCAGGATATAGAAGAACTTGTGCTGCTGGCAGAGCTCGGCAAAGCGATCGCCCAGCTCGGCGTTGACCTTCTCGCGGGCAGCGGGCAGCAGTGCGTCCATCTGCTTAAGGCCGGCGTACATGTCGGCGAGCGCCTCGTAGCCCTCCTGCTGGTCGAGCAGCTCGGCGGCGATCAGAGCGCCGATGCCCTGCGGAACTTCGGCCTGCGACTCGCCCTTGCCCCACGGGTAAACCCAGGTGGTCCACTTGCCGTTATCGATCTTGGAGCCCGCGTAGTCAGTCATAGTCACGACCTCGGCACCGGCGGCCAGCGCCATCTCGCAGCCGTCGACGACCTCTTGCGTGTTACCGCTGTGGCTACAGGCGATGACGAGTGACTTCGGCCCTAGGCTCTTGGGGGCCATAAGGCAAAACTCGCGCGCCGTGTAGACCGTCGAGGTAAACGTGGTTGCCTCGCGCTTGAGCAGCTCATTAGCCGGCATAAGGTCAATCATCGAACCGCCGCAGGCGATCCAAAAGACATTCTCGATCTTACCCTTGCGCTCGATAATTTCCTGAACCAGATCGTGTGCGTTCACGGTGACGTTCCTCCCTGTGTGGCGGCTTTGAGCGGCGACAGCTCGTACCTGCGGTCGTTCTATGTTGTCCTATTTATAACACGCAAGCTGTCGCAGGTGAATTCATTTCACCAAACTTGTTCTGTATTGTTCTATCTATGGACGTTAGATGTCGAACACGTAGCGCGACCCCACGATCTTTTGGCGCCCGAGCAGCAAGGGCCGCTCGTCCGCATCGGTAAAGTACGCCTCCATATAAAAGAGCGGCTCGCCGACCGGCACCTCCAACAGCGGGGCCGTCTGAGCATCGGCGAGCGCGATCTCCACGGTACAGGGATCGGACTTGAGCGGTGCGCGGCCCGAATGCACGGCAACGAGCGCAAAAATCGAATTGTCGGTGAGGTCCTCGTCGGCAAGCTGCTGCAGATAGGGATGGTCGGCCAGCACAAAGGCGTTGTTCTCGAGCATGACGGGCACGCCATCGGCCGTGCGCACGCGCTCGACCACGATGAGCTCGCAGCCGGGTTCCACGCCAAAAAACGCCGCGTCCTCGCGCGCCGCCGCAACCACCGTGCGCGATACCAGGCGCGCTCCGGCCGCCATGTCGTTGGCAGCGCAGGCCTCGGTAAAACTCTGGACGTCGCCTTTCTGGACAATCTTGCGCTTGAGCTTGGGCGCACACACAAACGTGCCCCTCCCCTGCTGACGGTTGAGATATCCCGCGCGCGACAACTCCTCAATGGCGCGACGCACGGTAATGCGCCCCACGCCGTAGGACTTCGCGAGCTCCATCTCGGAAGGAATGCGCGAGCCGGCAGCGTACACGCCGCGCGCGATCTCGCCCTTTAGGTCGTCCATAACCTGCTGGTACAGCGGCACGGCGGACACGTCAGTACGGTCGGTCTTGCTATCGGCTGCCATCGTTACGCTCCATCCCGTGCATGCTCGGATTCAAACTCTTCAATCGCCGCCATAAACTGCTCGCCAAAGGCGTCGGCTTTTTTCTCGCCAATGCCGTTGACCCGGATAAGCTCGTCGCGCGTCTGAGGGCGCAGGCGGCACAGACCGCGCAGGGCCTTATCGGAGAAGACCATGTACGGCGCCATCTCCAGCTCGATCGAAATCTCCTTGCGGAGTGCACGCAAGCGCTCGAACAGCTCGGCATCGTCGCCCACGCGCAGGCGCTGATCCAGATCGGCCTCCTCGCGCAGCAGATCCACCGCACGGAGGGCGCGGGCCGAGGCCTTGCGCTTGGATGCACGACGCTTAACGGTAAAGGCAAACGCCTCGTCCTCGACCTCGCCGGCACGTGGGCCCAGCCCCACGACCGGGTACTGTCCCTGTGAGGTGGCCAGGTAGCCCCGCCCGCACAGCTGCCCGATGATGTCCTTGATGCGCCCGACCGATTCGCTCGACAGCTCACCGTAGCCGCGATCCTCGTCCAGATGCATCTGGCGAATGCGCTCGGTGTTGCCGCCGTGGAGCACGTCGGCGATCAGCGACTTGCCAAAACGCATGGGACGCGTAGCCACATAGCGCACGGCGGCGCGGGCCATATCGGTGACGTCCTCGACCTCGAACTGCGTGAGGCAGTTGCTGCAGTTGCCGCAGCCCTCGGCGTCGTCCGTGGCGGCACCGCTAGCACCGGCTGCGGCGGTATGCTCGGCCGCAGCCTCGTCGCCAAAGTAGCGCAGCATGTATTCGCGCAGGCAGCCGGTGGTATTGCAGTAGCCCTCCATCTGGCTGAGCAGGCGGTATCGATTCTGGAGCGCCCACGCGCGTTGCTCGTCATCGAGCGCCTCGTCGGCAGCATCGCCGCGGTCGATCAAAAAGCGACGCATGCGAAAATCATTGCCGTTCCACAGCAAATGGCAGCTGGCTGGGTCGCCATCACGGCCGGCGCGGCCCGCCTCCTGGTAGTACGCCTCGATGCTCTCGGGCACGTTGTTGTGAATCACGTAGCGCACGTTGGGCTTGTCGATACCCATGCCAAAGGCGTTGGTGGCAACCATTACCTGGATATCGTCGTCGATAAAGGCGCGCTGGCTTTGCCGGCGGGCGTCGTTGCCCATGCCGGCATGGTAGCGGCCAACGCGAATGCCGCTGGAGCCCAGCGCCTCGGCAAGCTCGCTTGCCAGCGCATCGACGGTCTTGCGAGTCGAGCAATACACGATGCCGCTTTCGCTCGAATGTGCGATCACATAGTCGCGCACCCACGCGGCCTTGGCCTTGTCGCCCATCTCCTCGCAGCCAAAGTAGAGGTTCTTGCGATCGAAGCCCGTCACCACCGTCGCGGGGTTTTGCAGGCCGAGCATCTGCTGAATGTCCGCACGCACGCGCTCGGTCGCCGTAGCGGTAAAGGCCGCCACGATGGGGCGCTGCGGCAGGGAATCGATGAACTCGCGAATCTGCAGGTAGGCGGGACGGAAATCCTGGCCCCACTGGCTTACGCAGTGGGCCTCGTCAATGGCCACGAGCGGCACGCCAATGCCGGCGGCGGCCGCGGCCTCCCGCGCAAAAGCTAAAAAGCGCGGCTCGAGCAGACGCTCGGGCGCCACGTACATAAGCTGGTAGCGGCCCTCGCGCGCCCGCTTGAGCACGGTGTTTTGCTGGGCCGGAGTAAGACTGGAGTTGAGATAGCTGGGTCGCGCACCCGCCGCGAGCAATGCACGGGTCTGATCCTCCATAAGCGACAGCAGCGGACTCACCACAAAGGTGATACCGGGCAGCATGAGCGCGGGCACCTGGTAGCAAATGGACTTGCCGGCCCCCGTGGGCATAACGCCCAGCGCATCGCGGCCGGCAAGGATCGCATCGACCATGCGGTCCTGCCCCGGGCGAAACGAGGTGTAGCCAAAATAGGCGCCGAGCGTATCGAGCGCCATCTGCTGCATGCTATCGGTCATGGTTTCCTAACGTCCGAGTCATCTGCCGCCGATTATACGCCGCCACGCGGACCGGTGCCGCACGGCTGCCGGCCACGGGCAATGTAATCCGATGGGAACGAGCGTGGATAATCTCCCACTTTGAGCCCGTACGAGGCCAAAAACGGAAGATTATCCACGCTCATTTTTTGGTG
Organism: Collinsella sp. SGI.180; assembly: GCF_050313455.1. Lineage (NCBI taxonomy): Bacteria > Bacillati > Actinomycetota > Coriobacteriia > Coriobacteriales > Coriobacteriaceae > Collinsella > Collinsella sp. SGI.180. Next base: position 4 of record NZ_JBNPLL010000016.1, on the reverse strand, counting down.
AAGG
>NZ_JBNPLL010000015.1:0-56440 GCF_050313455.1 Collinsella sp. SGI.180 | reverse complement strand
CTTTTTGGCGAGTGTAGGATCCAAGACGCCGGATGCATCGATTTCGGAGAATAACTCCGTCACTTCTTCCGGAGTCAGATGGTTCTTATCAGCCATAACCTTCCTGTCATATCAATCAGTCGAGCTCGTGCGCACGCGCACCTTCGAACTGCATTCGATAGTAACGGGCATAAGTGCCGCCACGGGCGAGAAGCTCCTCGTGCGTGCCACGTTCCACAACGCGACCATGCTCAACGGTCGCAATCTCGTCGGCATGCTTAATGGTCGAGAGACGGTGAGCGATGATGATCGTGGTGCGGCCGCGCGCCAAGCGCTCGAGCGACTCCTGCACTGCCTCCTCGCTCTCGTTATCCAGAGCACTGGTCGCCTCATCCAAAATAAGGATCTTGGGATTTTTGAGAAACACGCGCGCGATGGCGACGCGCTGCTTTTGACCACCAGAAAGACGGCTGCCGCGCTCGCCCACCACGGTGTCATAGCCCTGCGGAAGCGACTCGATAAAAGCATCGATGTTGGCGCGATGGGCCGCCTCGGCGATCTCTTCTGCCGTAGCGCCCGGCTTGCCATAGGCGATGTTCTCGCCAATCGTTCCGTCGAACAGATAGACATCTTGCTGCACCAGGCCGATGGATCGGCGCAGGCTACGCTGCGTCACGTCGCGCACATCCTGGCCGTCAATGCTAATGGAGCCGGCGGCAACGTCGTAAAAGCGCGGCAACAGCGAACAAGTCGTTGATTTGCCGCCGCCCGAGGGACCAACCAAAGCGATGGTTTGACCGGGCTTAATGGACAGATCCATATGGTCGATAACGGGACGCGTCCCGTCGCCCGCGCCCAGCTCGACATCCTCGTAGCTAAAGCACACGTCGCGATACTCAACAGCGCCGGCCGTCACCTGCAGATCCGCAGCACCCGGCTTATCCTGAATATCGGGAACAGTCGAGAGCACCTCGTCCATGCGCTTAAAGCCGGCGATGGCTTTCTGATACGTCTCGGCCGAATTGACGAGCGTCTCAAGCGGCGTGCAGAACAGCGAAATGTAGAGCGCGAAGGTTGCCATATCGACCGCCTGCAGCTGGCCTTGGGCAACGAGCCAACCGCCCAGCAGCACCACGATCACATAGAGCACGCCCGAGAGCAGACCATACGTCGCGGTGTAGACGCCCATGGCGTGATACATGTTTTCCTTGGACGAAAGGTAGCGATCGTTAGAGGCACGGAACTTAGAGCGTTCGGTCTGCTCATTGGCAAAACTTTTGACCACACGCATGCCCGCCAGCGAATCCTGCAGCTGCGCATTGATGCCGCTGATCTTTTTGCGGTTATCGCTAAAGACCTCGCGCATGCGCATATTCTGCCAAAACATAATGACCGCGAACACCGCCGTCACCACGACCATGGCGAGTGCGAGCACCGGCGCAATGGTAAACAGAATCACAAACGAGCCAATGATCTCGATACCGCAAATAATGATCCATTCGGGCACGTGGTGCGCCGCCTCGCAGATATCGAACAGGTCGTTGACCACGCGGCTCATCATGTCACCCGAGCTGTTGCGATCAAAGTACGCAAAGCTAAAACGCTCGTACTGATCGAACAAGTCCTCGCGCATCTTGGACTCCATGCGCGCGCCCATCACGTGGCCCCAATAGCTCACAAAGTAGCGGCAGGCGCAGCGGGTGGCATACATCAGCACCAGTCCCACCGCGACCATACCGAGCGCCTGCATAATGGCAGTCTGGCCCTGGGTAAACAGCCCGCCGCACAGATTGCGCAGGATAATGGGAAACGCCAGGTCAATGGCGGCGAGCACCAGGGCGCAAATGGTATCGGCAACAAAAAGCCCCATCTGGGGCTTGTAGTAAGACAGAAAACGCTTCAGCATGTGATCCTCAAAGAAATATCAGCAACGTAAGACCCTGGGACAAAGCAATCAGTAGCACTTGTCCCAGGGCTATCCCCACTCGTTACAGCTCAGAACCACCAAGGCGGTGCGCGATGCTGTCGCAGGCAAGTGCGCCCACGACGGTCTTGGCATCCTCGATCTTGCCGTCGAGCACGGCATCGATCAGCTCGTGCAGCGGCACCAGGTCAACGTTGACAAACTCGTCATCGTCGGGGTTGGGCGCATCGAACTCGAGCTTGGTGGCCAGGTAGATGTGAATAATCTCGTCGCAAAAACCGCAGGTCGTGACAATAGACGTTAAAAAGCGAATGCGCCCGGCCTTAAAGCCCGTCTCCTCATGCAGCTCGCGCCTGGCACAATCGAGCGGGTCCTCGCCTGGGTCGAGCTTGCCGGCGGGAATCTCAACCGTCACGCGGTCGATGGCGGTGCGGTACTGACGCACCAGTACGATCTTGCCGCTCTCGGTCAGCGCCACAACGGCCGCCGCACCCGGATGGCGAACGATATCGCGGGCGCTGCGGTGACCGTTGGGCAGCTCAACCTCAAGACGGTGGACGTCGAGGATCTTGCCCTTCCAGGCGCACTCCTCCGAAAGAATCTTCTCGTGCAGCTCGACATCGTGCGGGTCGTCGTCGCCCAGCACCAGCGCCGGCTCGTCAGCGACCTCGCCACCAGGCTCGCCCTCGGCGTGCCCATACATGTGGCTGTCCTCTTCGACGATTTGCGCGTCCACGAGCTCTTCGTTCTTCTCGTCCATCCGTCTCATTCCTCTCGGATTTTAAGCATCCCAGGCGTCGCGGCCGCGCAGCGCGCGCAGGCCAATGTCGTGACGCAGGGTCTTGCCCTCAAAATCGATCTTCTCGCAAGCCTCGTAGGCAAGGTTGCGAGCGTTCTCGAACGTGTCGCCCAGTGCGGTCACGGCGAGCACGCGGCCGCCGTTGGTCACGAGCTGGCCGTCCACCACGGCGGTGCCGGCGTGATACACGGTCACGTTCTCCATGGCCTCGGCATCCTCGATGCCGGTGATGACCTTGCCCTTCTCGTAGCTGCCGGGATAACCCGCGCTCGTCAGCACAACGGCCACCGCCCACTCGTCACGCCAATCGAGCTCAATCTGGTCGAGCTCGCAGTTAGCGCAGGCAAGCATGACCTCGACCAGGTCGTTCTTAAGGCGCGGCAGCACGACCTGCGTCTCGGGGTCGCCAAAGCGGGCGTTAAACTCCAGCACCTTGGGGCCGGCGGGGGTAAGCATAAAGCCGCCGTACAGGCAGCCACGGTAATCGATGCCCTCGGCAGCGAGCTCGGCCACGGTCTGCTCCATGACCTTCACCATGGTGGCGTGCTCCTCGTCGGTCACGATAGGCACCGGGCTGTAGACGCCCATGCCGCCCGTGTTGGGACCAAGGTCGCCCTCAAGCGCGCGCTTGTGGTCCTGCGAGGTGGCCATGGGGCGCACGGTCTTGCCGTCGGTAAAGGCCAGCAGCGAGCACTCGGGGCCAACGAGCATCTCCTCGATAACCACGGTGTTGCCGGCGTCGCCAAAGGTGCCGCCAAAGCACTCGCGCACGGCCTCTTCGGCCTGCGAAAGCTCGGTTGCCACAATAACGCCCTTGCCCGCGGCAAGACCGTCGGCCTTCACGACCAGCGGAGCGCCCTGCTCGCGCACATAGGCGAGAGCCGAAGCCTCGTCGGTAAACGAGCCGTAGGCGGCCGTCGGAATGCCCGCGCGCTCCATGAGCTGCTTGGAAAACAGCTTAGAGCCCTCCATCTGGGCGCCCTCGGCACCCGGGCCAAAGCAGGGAATACCCGCCGCGCGCACGGCGTCGGCCACGCCCGCCACGAGCGGAGCCTCGGGGCCAATCACCACGAGTCCGCATCCGTGGCTCTGTGCAAACGCCGCCACGGCAGCAGGATCGCAATCGTCGAGAACCACGTTCTCGCCGCAGCTCGCGGTGCCGCCGTTGCCCGGGGCGATGTAGAGCTTGCCGGCGCGCGGTGATGCCGCGAGCTTGGCTGCCAAAGCATGCTCGCGGCCGCCGCTGCCCAACAACAGGATGTCGATGGTTTGAGTGTCCGCCTTCAAGGGTGCCTCCTCTATGGATTAACGGCCCGTCAACCATGCGGGCCCATTACAAGCAAATATACCCCTCGGCCGCCCGTCCGGGCTGCGAAGGGGTATATCGCAATAACCAAATAACGCCGATTACTTCCAGAATCGGTTGATGATCTGCTCGCGGCCGGCGCCAACACCGACAAACGTCACGCGCGTGTGCGCCAGATCCTCGACAAATGCCACGTAGTCCTGAGCCTCCTGCGGCAGCTCCTCAAAGCTGCGGCAGCCGGTAATATCGCACTTCCAGCCAGGAAGCTCCTCGTAGATGGGCTTGGCATGCTCAAAGCGCACCTGGTGCTCGGGCACGCTGGTGTAGCGCTCGCCATCGACGTCATAGGCCACGCACACCTTAATGGTGTCGAAGACCGAAAGCACGTCGAGCTTGGTCAGGGCGATGTCGGTAAGACCGTTGACGCGCGAGGCGTAGTTGGCGATGGGACCGTCAAACCAGCCGCAGCGACGACGGCGACCGGTGGTCACGCCGTACTCATAGCCCTCCTCGGTCAGCGTATGGCCGGCCTCGGACTCGTAGGAAAGCTCAGTGGGCATGGGGCCTGCACCGACGCGGGTGATGTAGGCCTTCATGACGCCCAGCACGCGATCGACGTTTTTCATGCCAACACCAGAACCGGTGATCGCGCCGCCGGCGGTGCAGTTAGAAGATGTGACAAACGGATAGGTGCCATGGTCGATATCGAGCAATGTTGCCTGGGCGCCCTCAAAGAGCAGGGTCTTGCCCTCATCGATCATGTTGTTGAGCAGCAGGCTCGTCTCGGTGATGTACGGGCGCAGGCGCTCGGCCATGGGCAGGTACTCTTCACAGATCTGGTCCACGGTGTAGGTGGGCAGGCCGTAAAGCAGCTCGAGCTCGGGATTCACGCGGGCAAGAGAGGTTTCCAGCTTGTCGCGGAAGAGCTCCTCATCCAGCATGTCCTGCATACGAAGGCCAATACGGGCCATCTTGTCCTGATAGCACGGGCCAATGCCGCGCTTGGTGGTACCGATGCTCTTCTTGCCGAGCTTCTGCTCAAAGGCGCCGTCCAGGTCGACGTGATACGGCATGATCACGTGTGCGTTGCCGCTGATCTTGAGGTTCTTGGTGGTGATGCCATCGGCCTCGAACATGTCGATCTCCTCAAGGACAACCTTGGGGTTGACGACGCAGCCGTTGCCAATCACCGACACGTGGTCGGCGTACATGATGCCGGAGGGCACCTGGTGCAGGCCGTACTTCTTGCCGTTGACAACGATGGTGTGCCCGGCGTTGTTGCCGCCCGAATAGCGCACGACGGCATCGAAGTCGCCGGCGATCAGGTCGCAGATCTTACCCTTGCCCTCATCGCCCCACTGGGCACCGACCAAAACGGTTGACGGCATGTTTACTCCTTACATACATGGACTGTCTGCGCGCCATACGGCGGGCAGAAGCACAAAACATTCCCAGTATACCCGTGCAACGGGCGCCTGTCCTACTCCTCGGTATGCACCCCATCAAGCTCATAGAACTTGGTAGACGCCGGCAGAAACATCAGGTCGACGTCGCCGATCGGGCCCGAACGGTTCTTGGCCACGACAATACGCGTGACGCCCTCGTCGGGTCGGTCGTCGCGCGAGGCCTCAGCCTCGTCGGCGGAACGGTCCAAGAACATGACGATATCGGCGTCCTGCTCGATGGAGCCCGATTCGCGCAGGTCGGAAAGCTGCGGGCGCTTGCCGGTACGGGATTCGACCTGACGCGACAGCTGAGACAGCGCGATCAGCGGAATCTTGAGTTCCTTGGCCATAATCTTTAAGCCACGAGACATCTCGGAGACCTCGACGGTGCGGCTCTCGGAACGGCGTCCCGGCGGAGGACTCACCAGCTGCAGGTAGTCCAAGATAATGATGGCCTTCTCCTTGTTGTGGAGCATGCGGCGGCTCTTGGCGCGAATCTCGGTCACCGTGGTGCCGGGCGTATCGTCAATCAGAATATCGAGCTTGGACAAGGTCTGCGTGGCCTCATTGATATTGGCCCACTGCTCGGGGCTAATGCGACCCATGCGAAAATCACTGATCGAAATCATGGCATAGGCGCAAATCAGGCGCTGGGCAATTTCCTTGCCCGACATCTCCAGCGAGAAAAAGCCGACGGTGTAGCCCGCAGCGGCGGCATTGAGCGCCAGGTTTAGAGCGAACGAGGTCTTACCCACGGCGGGGCGGGCGCCGATAATGATGAGCTGGCCCTCGCGGAAGCCCATAAGCATGCGATCGAGTGACGGGAAGCCCGTGGGAACGCCCGCTGCCTGGCCACCGGCCTGGCACACTTCCTCGGCCTCGTTATAGGCCTCGACCATAAACTCGGTCAGTGTCTTGTAGCTCGACTTAACCTCGCGCGCCGTAACCTTGAGCAGCTTGCTCTCGGCCAGCTCCACGACCTCTTTGGTATCGGTGGGGGCGTTATAGGCCAGCGCGTTAATCTCGTTGGTGGCGCCAATCAGCTCACGCAGCATCGAGTCGCGACGAACGATGGCGGCATGGTGCTGCCAGTTGACGAGCGACAGGGTCTGACCCATCAGCTCCAAAATGTACGCCTCGCCGCCCACGGCATCGAGCTTGTTGATGCTTCGCAGGTAATCGATCAGCGAGATGGAGTCGATGGGAATGCGACTGTTGTACATATCGACCATCGCGGTATAGATGGTCTTATGAATGGGCCGGTAGAAATCATCGGGCTGCAGCTCGACCTGGGCTTCTTCGACCACTTCGGGCGATAGCAGCATGGCGGCCAGTACGTTGGCCTCTGCATCTTGGTTTTGGGGGAGACCCAACTTGGAGCCGCGGTCCTCGACCGTCAGCCATGTCTCCCTATCGTCATATGCCATGAGCATCCTCATTCATATCGCTTGCGAGCATCCATAGTATCAGCCACAGCTTTAAATCGAGGCGCGCCTTAACAATCATCACCGAACCAAACGGATGAACGGTCCCTTATGTGGGACCGCATCTCAATGTATGACGTGACACCCACTCAGCGCAAAAAATAAAAGGGCGCCCCGGTCTCCCAGAGCGCCCTTCTTAGAACAAGATTGTTGCGTTGCAGCAAATGCTACTCGGCAGCAGCCTCGGTCTCGGCCTCGGCGGTCTCGGCCTCGGCGACCTCAGCGGCCTCCTCGACCTCAGCCTCGGCAGCGAGCTCCTCGGCGGTAACGCCGACGAGAACGACAACCTCGGCCTTGATCTCGCGGTACAGCGAGATGGCAACGGTGTGGGCACCGGCAACCTTGATGGGCTTACCGAGCTCGACGCGCTTGCGGTCGATGTCCATACCGAGCTGATCCTTGATGGCGTCAGCGATCATAGCGGCGGTGACAGAGCCAAAGAGGATGCCCTCGTCGCCGACCTTGACGTCAACGGTGACCTGCTTGCCCTCGAGGGCAGCCTTGGTCTCGTTGGCGATAGCCAGACGGACGGCCTCGCGCTTGGCGATGTTGTTGCGACGCTCGTCAAGCTGCTTGAGGTTGCCCTTGGTGGCGGCAACAGCGAGCTTCTTGGGGAACAGGAAGTTCTCAGCGTAACCCTGAGCGACCTCTACGACGTCACCCTCGCCGCCCTTGCCCTTGATCTCATCGAGAAGAATAACCTTCATGATGCGTCTCCCTTCTTAGCCGCGGTCGCGGTTGCCACGAGAGGAAACCACGGGGACGGTGTACGGCAGGAGAGCCATCTCGCGGGCACGCTTGATGGCGTTGGCGATGTCATGCTGATGCTGCGTGCAAGCGCCAGTGACGCGACGGGGCTTGATCTTGCCACGGTCGGTCATGTACTTACGGAGAAGCTGAGTGTCCTTATAGTCGATGAACTCAGTGTTCTCCTTGCAGAACTGGCAGTACTTACGACGCGGCTGACGTGCAGAAAAATCATTAGCCATGTCAAAATACCTTTCATTTGGCAACTTCGGCGAACCGAAGCCGCCTCTCACTCAAAAATAGGTGAACAACCCTTAAAACGGGATGTCCTCATCGTAGACGTCGACCGCGGGCGGCGTAGCCACCGGTGCGGCAGGACGCGCTGCGGGCGCGGGAGCTGCGGGGGCGTAACCGCCCTGATCGTAGCCACCCTGGCCACCACGGGAGCTCATAAACTCAATCTCATCGACGATGACCTCAAGCTTGCTCCTGCGCTGACCATCGCGCTCCCAAGAGCTGTAGCGCAGCTTGCCCTCGATCGCAACCTTGTTTCCCTTTGCCAGGAAACGGCTCACGGCCTCGGCGCGGGTGCCGAACATAGTGCAGTCGACAAAGTTGGGATAGTCCTCCCACTCGCCAGTCTGCGCATTGCGGCGGCGATCGTTCACGGCGACGCCAAAGGACAGAACCTGGGTTCCGCCGGCAGTGGCGCGCAGCTCGGGATCGCGGGTGAGGTTACCGGTGATGTTCACTCGATTGATGCTCATTACTCACTACTTCCTCTTGGGGCACAAGCCCAGTCCAAAACGACAGTCTTACTCCTGGTCGTCGCGACGGACGATCATGTGGCGGACCACAGCGTCGGTGATGCGCAGGACGCGATCAAGCTCGGCGATCTGGGTAGGATCTGCGTGGAAGTTGATGAGGGTGTAGTCACCATCGGTGAGGTCGTTGATCTCGTAGGCGAGCTTGCGCTTGCCCCACTCGTCAACGGAGTCGACCTTGCCAGCGCCCTCAGCGATCGTGGTATCGATACGCTTCATAACAGCGAGACGAGTCTCGGGGTCGAGCGACGGGTCAACAAAGAACAGCAGTTCATAAGCCTTCATATTGTCACCTCCTCTGGACAAATGTGGCTTCAGGTCGTGAAGGTGCGCCTGAAGCAGGAAAAGACTTGGTAATAGTATCTTTCAACCTCCCAGGCTGCAAGAATATGCAGCTACAACCTCATGACCTCCACATATGCCCATACTCGCACGGCCTTTCTTGCATATTCCAACCAAATGCTGTCCAAGAGCTTGACGGATTTGAGGACAAGGGCGGGTACATACCGACTTTCTGCCAGATAACCGCAAGTCGCTCGCAGCATGGCTGCGGTCGCAAAATGCATACCAGCGGTACAACGCGACATTTTGAATTATTAAACTTGATTCCCGACCGTCCGTAACTACCTCATTTGAACAGTTCGCCTGGGCCGATTACGCAGGTCATCGATTGGTTTCGGCACGGTTGGGCAAACGACGGAGCGATGCAATTTAAAAAATGCCAAGTTTTTGGTTTGCACTTTGCGATTCCTCGTGTATACTGACTTTCGCATTTAACGGAGAGTTGTCCGAGTGGCCGAAGGAGCACGATTGGAAATCGTGTAGGCGTCAAAAGCGTCTCCAGGGTTCAAATCCCTGACTCTCCGCCAGTTAATTCCAAAGCAGGCCTTTGTGCCTGCTTTGTTTTTACCCCACGCGGAGGGGTGGCAGAGTGGTTGAATGCGGCGGTCTCGAAAACCGTTTGGCCTGTATAAGGTCACGAGGGTTCGAATCCCTCCTCCTCCGCCATTTTGGTTGAGAAAGCTCCCAACAAAGGGAGCTTTTTTGTTTTGAGTCCCTTACAAACAAATACGGCGGAGGAGGGGTTCGAACCCGCCAGGGCGTTCAACACCAACCCAGATCTCTAAACATGTACATCACCCTCCAAAGATGTCAAAAAATGTCGTTTTTGGATGCTGATGTACATGTTTGGAACCTGTGACCGCGCCCAGTTCCGACCGTTTACCGAGCAATGGGGTCACGACCTCCCACAACCATGTACTATGTACGGGCATTTTCCAATCCAACTACCCAAAGGAACCCACCTTGCCCGTCATCGCCACTGTAATCGTTACCGCACACGCCTCGGATGCCATGGTTGCCATCCCGTTTTGGCTCGAGATGTTCGCTGTCGTCGCGGCGTCGATTTCGGGTGTACTGGTTGCGCGCGAGCACAAACTCGATCTGGTGGGCGCCGTCGCGCTCGCCGTGGTCTGCGGTCTGGGCGGCGGTCTTTTGCGCGATATGACGCTCCAGGTGGGCAACGTCTACATCCTTAACCAGCCCATGGCGCTGCCGCTGTCCATCGCCACGGCGGCCATCATCTACATCTTCCCTGCCATCGTCGACAAGCCCGACAAGCTCATCCCCCTGCTCGACATCATCTCGGTGGGTATTTATGCGGCAACCGGCGCAGATAAGGCGCTCGTGTACGGATTTGCACCGGTCGTGTGCATCATGATGGGCTTTTTTACCGCGGTAGGCGGCGGCATGCTGCGCGATGGTTTTATGGGCGTGGTGCCGGGTATTTTCCAGCGCACCAACTTCTATGCCATCGCGGCTATCGCTGGATCGGCAAGCTATGTTTGCCTTGTCATGAGCGGCTTAGTCAGCAATGTCGTCGCGCTGGTCGTTTGCGTCGCAGTGACCATGGGCCTTCGCTGGCTCTCGCTGCGCTTTGACATCAAAAGCCCCACCGAGGACGATATCGCGCGTTTCCTACATCGTAAAAAATAGATAGCACGGCCCGGCCCATCGCAAGGTGACAGCCTATCTACAACCGGCCGCAGGCCCGATATCCCGCGACGCCTTACGTAGGCAATTGCCCATGCAGAATACTGCAACCGCGAGTTTCTTTTAGAGCGAAGGCGCAATGGGTACCATATTGGTCGTATGCAAATCACCAAGCAAAGGATTCACCATGCCTCACAACCAACCCGCGGCGGCGCAACGTCACAACATGCGCGGACACCTCATTATGGCCTTCGCGCTTATCGCGCTGGCGTTTACCGCGCTGCCTTCCATGGCATTCGCCGGCACCGACACCGCGGGCAATGTTTTCGTGTCCGACGGGGACTCCAGTCCATCCGGCGTCGGGGGCGATCTGTACTGGGCCGGTCAAAGCCTTAGCCTGGACGACGCGTCCATCGACCGCGATATCATCGCCGCCGGCGAAAGCCTGTCTATTCGCGACTGCACCGTAGGCGGCGCCGTTCGCCTGGCAGCGCGCACCATCGATATCGCCAAGACCACCATTGATGGAAGCGTGACAGTTGCCGCTCAGCACGTCGTACTTAACTCCGGCAGTACCGCCAATTGCTTCTATGCCGCAGGTGAGACGGTTGCCCTGCGCGGCTCCGCCAAGTCGGCAGTGCTCGCGGGCAGTACGGTAACCATCGACGGCACTGTCGATGGCGATGTTGAGGTCTGGGCCGAAAAGCTGGTGCTCGGCAAAAACGCCAACATCACCGGCACCGTAAACGCTCATGTCTCACAGGATCCCGAACGCGCCGACGGCGCCAAAGTTGGAGCCCTCAAGATCGACCGCACCGAGAACGAGGATACCTCCACCATCAACGACGTCATCGGCGGCATCGTTGCCGCAGCTCTTTCCACCTGCTTTGTCGCGATTCTCCTTGAGCTCGTCTTTCCGCGTGCAACAGCCAGCGCGGCCGGCATGCTTCACCAGCACCCCGCCCCGCTGTGGGTGGGCGGTCTTTTGGGCACGGTAGCCGCCGTTCCCGCCATCTTGCTGCTCATCATCTCGATTGCCGGCCTGTCGCTCGCCGGAGCCCTGATGTGCGGCGTCATCGGCATCGCCCTGGTCTCGGCGGCCTTTGCGGGCACCGCGATCGCACGCATGGTCGGGCACAGCCAGAACCGCTACGCCATGGCCGCCGTGGGCGGCGCCATCGCCGGCGCCCTTACGGCACTTCCCCTTATGGGCAACTTTATCAGCGGCGTAGCCTTCGTCTTTATGCTGGGCTATCTCATTCAGATCATCTGGCGCAACGCCCACGTCAAGCCGCAACAGGCCCCCAACACCCCAGGCCTTCCCTCCGCCTAACCGCCAACCACCGCAAAGGTGTCCTTTCTCTTTGTGGTGGTACAAAAAGGGCGCCGGCCGCGATGGTCGACGCCCTTTCTTGTGAATGCTACAGAGTTCAGCGCTTATTTGTTGACCTGACCGGCGCGAACGGCAGCCTTCTTGCGATCGGTGGCGTTGAGCAGACGCTTGCGCAGACGGATGTTCTTGGGGGTGATCTCCACCAGTTCGTCATCGGCGATGTACTCCAGCGCCTCCTCCAGCGAGAAGGTGCGAGGCGGCACCAGCTGCACGGAGATATCGGAGGTCGAGGAACGCTGGTTGCCCAGGTTCTTGGTACGGGCGATGTTGACGACCATGTCGCCGGCCTTGCTGCGCTCGCCCACGATCATGCCCTCGTAGCACTCGACACCCGGCTCAACAAACAGCTGGCCGCGCTCCTGCAGCGTGCCCAGAGCGTAGGCAACGGCCTTCTCGGTGGTCATGGAGATCATGGCGCCGTTCTGACGGTTGCCGATCTCGCCGGCGTAAGGACCGTACTCCAGGAAGGTGTGATAGAACACGCCCTCGCCGTGAGTGACGTTCATGATGCGGTTCTTAAGGCCCATGATGCCGCGGGTCGGGATCTTAAACTCAAGGTGCGTCACGATACCCGATGTGTCCATGCTGGTCATAATGCCGCCAGAGGTGCCAAAGACCTCGACGACCTTGCCCGAGTACTCGTCCGGGCACTCGACGACAGCCTGCTCGACGGGCTCCATCTTGTTGCCGTTCTCATCCTTCTTAAACAGAACGCGGGGACGGCCGACCTGGAACTCAAAGCCCTCGCGACGCATGGACTCCATCAGGACGGACAGGTGCAGAATGCCGCGGCCCGAGACCTCGACGCCGCTCTTGTCCTCGAGCTCCTCGATCTTCATGGTCACATTGTTCTCGGCCTCATTGAACAGGCGCTCCTTGAGCTGACGGGCGCCCACAATGTCGCCATCGCGGCCGACGAGCGGAGAGGTCGAGGCCTCAAAGACGATGGACAGGGTCGGCGGATCGATCTCGATAGGCTCGAGCTCGACGGGGTTCTCGGGATCGGTGTAGACATCGCCGATGTCGGTGCGCTCGATACCCACGACGGCGGCAATGTCGCCGGCGCCGACTTCCTGGCACTCGGTGCGGCCCAGGTAGTCGAAGGTAAAGAGCTGCTTGACGGTAGCGGTGGCGCTGGAACCGTCGTTCTTGACGACCAGGATCTGATCGCCCTGGCGAATGGTGCCGGAGTACACGCGGCCAATGCCGATGCGGCCGACAAAGTTGGAGTGGTCGATGGTCACGCACTGCATAGCGAGCGGCGCGGTCTCGTCAACCTCGGGCGCGGGCATGTCGTCGATGATCATGTCGAGCAGCGGGTACATATCCATGTTGCCGTCGTTGGGGTCAAGGCGGGCAAAGCCATTCATGGCGCTGGCATAGACCACGTGCTCCATGGCAAACTCGAGCTGGTCGTCGGTGGCGCCCAGGTCGGCCATAAGGTCCAGACAGTCGTTGTAGGCCTTCTCGGGGTTGGCGCCCGGACGGTCGATCTTGTTGATGACGATCATGATCTTAAGGCCGGTGTCGATGGCGTGACGTAGGACGAAGCGGGTCTGGGGCATGGGGCCCTCAAAGGCGTCGACCAGCAACAGGGCACCGTCGGCCATGCGCAGCACGCGCTCGACCTCACCGCCAAAGTCGGCGTGGCCCGGGGTGTCGATGACGTTGATCTTAACGTCCTTGTACTCGATAGAGATGTTCTTGGCGAGAATCGTGATGCCGCGCTCGCGCTCCTGGTCGTTGGAGTCCAGGACGCGATCCTCGACCTGCTGGTTGGCACGGAAGGCGTCCGTGGCACGCAGGAGCTTATCGACCATCGTCGTCTTACCGTGGTCGACGTGGGCGATAATGGCGATGTTCCTCAGATTGTCTACGCGCATGTAGTTCCCCTATCTTCTATCTATATACAAACGGCACGCGTATGTGACCCGTCCAGCAACACAACGCTCGGCGGGAATATTGAGCCTTTTACCGAAAACTCGTTTATTTTAGCGATTCTAGATGAGAGGGGTTTCCTCACCTGCAGGTTCAGGGTCGCTCCACATAAAACCATCGCCGGCGCCCATGCCCTCGTACAGCACATATGCCGAAAAACCGCTCTCGAGCGTGGTCTCGAAGAAGCTAACGAGCAAAGCGTCGTGATATCCGCCCTCGATCTCCACACAGCCGGTGTAGCCGATGGCATAGCGGGCGATGCGGCCCAGGCCTTCGTCCTTGAGACCCATCTTGTGCTCGGAGATAAAGTTGGTGGCAGCCTCCAGGCATGCCTCCTCACCGTCCTCGTCGAGAGCCGCAAGATAGCGGTTGGAGGCGGCATCCTCGATCGCCACGACAACGCCCGGGTTTTCACCGGCGGCAAGGTCGTCCAAAAACGCACCGATCAGATCGCACACCATGGCGTCGAGCTCGGCGGAGACGTTACCGGCGTTCTGCATATCCTGTGCCATCTTTTGACCTTCCCATCGCATTCGGCGTCGTTATAACTCCTGTGCCTCGGCCGCGATTCTGGCGGCAGCGTCACGGGCGCGAACCATCTCCGCCGCGCGCTTGTCGAGCACCTTGATCTGGTTGGTCAGCATTACCGCATCGACCACGCCCCAGATCACCAGGCCCGTCGAAATCGAAAACCCAAGCGCACCAACTGTACCACGAAGCCGCGACAAGATTACCGCGGCAAGCGCGGAGACAACAACCATCTTGATATAGGAGTCACGGCGCTCGCGAAGGGTGCGAGCCTGCGTCACATACGCAATGCGCGCGGCCTCAAATGCCTCGGCGCGTATATGGGCCTCACGCGCGATAGCGGCTGCTTCGGTCGACACACTGGTACCCATCAGCGCTCGCCGTGCATCGTGCTCAACCGACATTTAGAAATCATCGGGCGAGAGCGTGTGGACAAACTCGTCAAACTTCTCGAACTCACTCTCGTCGTCAACCTCGTCGGCAAGCGGAGAGACGGTGCCCAAGCGATTCATGATGTCGTCCTCCACAAACATGGGGGCATTGCTGCGCACGGCAAGGGCGATAGCGTCGCTCGGTCGTGCGTCAAGCATACGCTCGCCCCTATCGGTGTGCACGACGACCGTCGCGTAGAACACCGGCGGCTCGGCGCGCACGATCTCGATACGCTCGATCTTCGCTCCCACCACTTCGATGGTATCGAGCAAAAGATCGTGGGTGATGGGGCGATCGGTGCGGCCGGTATCGATACCGCGGCTGATGGCCGCTGCCTCGTAGGAACCGGTCTGGATGGAAAGAGAGCGCAGCGGCGCGGACGAATCCGACTTACGGCAACGCTCGCGCAAGACGATCAGCGATGGCACGGGACCGGCGGCCATGACGATGGTCTCTATGTCGACACGAACCATGGAACACCTCCGGTGCGTTGTGATTGGCATGCGCGGCAGCTCCGCCGCATTGAATAGCTATACTACCCAATCTTTCGCCCAGCACACAAAATCAAAGCAGTTAATTTGGGACGGGGCTTTTTTAGCTACCCAGCGGCAGGTCTAGAAACTGAGGCTGCGCAGAACAGGGTAGCCAAAAAAGCCCCGTCCCAAATTAACTGCTCCAACGGGTAAGAAAAAAGCCCCGAGGCAATGCCCCAGGGCTCTTAACGTTTTGATGGTGGACCTGACAAGATTCGAACTTGTGACCTCCCGGTTATCAGCCGGACGCTCTAACCAACTGAGCTACAGGTCCATCATGGTGGAGGTTAGGGGGATCGAACCCCTGACCTCAGGCTTGCAAAGCCCGCGCTCTCCCAGCTGAGCTAAACCCCCACGGAGACAGTAATAAACACCCCAGCGGCGACTCGGCTCTCGCTGGGGTGTTTATTGCGAAAGAAAGTGGTGGACCTGACAAGATTCGAACTTGTGACCTCCCGGTTATCAGCCGGACGCTCTAACCAACTGAGCTACAGGTCCATCGCGCAAGGGATATATTAGACGAGTCGTTACGCGCGCGTCAACAACTTTTTTGAAAATCTTTGGGAGGGGTGGTCGCTGGGCTGGCGAGATAGTGTTGGTTTGCCGCTCGGGCAGTCCTGCGCAAGACGAAGGCCACATTAAGTGGCCTTCTTTGCGTGCGGAACTCGCGACAAACCAACACTATCTCGCCAGCCCAGCGACCATGGGGTCCCAAGGTTTTCAAAAAAGCGGTCGGCGCGCAGTGCGCCGACCGCCGATATATGGGGTCTGATGATTTTTACCAGCTAGGGCCTCTTACTCGTCTAGGAGATCCTCTGGCATGTCGTTGCCGTCGCCTAGGTCGACTGGGGCCTCTTCGGTGACGTCTGCGGTCTCGGCACTTTCGCCCTCGGGCTTCTCTTCGGCGGCCGTCATGCGGGCAACGGCGCACACGCGGTCGTCATCGCTTACGGTCATCATCTTGACACCCTGCGTGGTTCGACCGGTCTGGCTGATCTCGTCGGTCTTGACGCGAATGACCGTCGCGCCCTCCGTCACGATAAACAGCTCATGCTGCGGGCCGACCGCCTTCATGGCCGCAAGGTTGCCCTTGCGCTCGGTCATTTGGATGGTGTAGACACCCTGGCCGCCGCGGTTTTGCTCCGGATAATCCGAGACCGGCGTGCGCTTGCCGTAGCCGCACTCGGTAATGACAAACAGGTCGCCCTCGCCGTTGGTGACCTCCATGCCCAAGACACTCACGCCGTCCTTCATGCCAATGCCGCGGACGCCGCTGGTGTCGCGGCCGGTAGCGCGAACCTGGTCCTCGGGGAACATGATCGCCTTGCCCGCAGTGGTGGCCATGATGATCTTGTCGCCCTCGCGTACGCGGCGCACGGCGAGCAGCGCGTCGTCGTCCCTCAGGTTGATGGCGATTAGGCCATCGCGGCGGCTGCGATCATAGGCGCTCATCACGGTCTTCTTGACCATGCCGTTCTTGGTGGCAAACATCAGGTACTCATCGGCGGGGAACTCACGACAGCTAATGACGCTCGCGATCTTCTCGCCTTCCTCAAAGGGAAGCAGGTTGACGATTGCGGTGCCGCGCGCCTGGCGCGTACCAACCGGCAGCTCGTGCACCTTCAGACGGTAGACCTTGCCCTTGCTCGAGAAGAACAGCACATACTCGTGGGTGGACGCGATAAACATCTCGTCGATAACGTCGTCCTCTTTAAGGTTGACGCCCGACACGCCCTTGCCGCCGCGCTTCTGGGCGCGGTAAGCGGCCACCGGGATACGCTTCACATAGCCGGTGTGGGTGATGGTCACGACCATGTCCTCGTCGGCGATGAGGTCCTCGACGTCCAGATCCTTCTCGACCTGGCTGATCTCGGTACGGCGCTTGTCGCCAAACTTCTTGGAGATCTCGCGCATCTCTTCCTTGATGACGCCCAGAATCTTCTCCTCGTGCGTCAGCAGGTCCTCGTAGTAGGCGATAGCACGGCGCAGGCCGTCCAGCTCTTCCTGAATCTTGTCGCGCTCCAGGCCGGTCAGGCGACGCAGCTTCATCTCGAGGATGGCCGTGGTCTGCTCGGGGGTAAAGCCAAAACGCTCAATCAGGCGGCTGCTGGCCTCGGAATCGGTCTGCGAGGAGCGGATGATGCTAATGACCTCGTCGATATGGTCGAGGGCCATAAGGTAGCCCTCAAGGATATGTGCACGGGCCTGGGCCTTTTTAAGGTCAAAGTGGGTGCGGCGGGTGACTACGTCGACCTGGTGGTCGATGTAGTGTTGCAGCATCTCGCGCAGGCTCAGGCATTTGGGAACGCCATTGACGAGCGCCAGATTGTTGGCACCAAAGGTGGTCTGCAGCGAGGTGTACTTATACAGGTTGTTAAGTACGACCTGCGGGATAACGCCCTTCTTGAGCTCAATGACCAGACGGATGCCCTTTTGGTTGGACTCGTCGCGCATGTCCGAGATGCCCTCGATGCGCTTGTCGTTTACGAGCTGGGCGATCTTCTCCTGCAGGGTGCCCTTGTTGACCATGTAGGGAATCTCGGTAAAGACCAGGCGGCTGCGGCCGGTCTTGGTGGACTCCACATGGGCCTTGGCACGCACGGTGATGGAACCGCGGCCGGTCTCGTAGCTCTGCCTAATGCCGGCGCTACCCATGATGATGGCACCGGTGGGAAAGTCCGGGCCGGGCATAATCTGCATGAGCTCGTCGACGGTGGCGTCGGGGTTGTCGATCAGGTAGCAGGTGGCCTCGATCGCCTCGGTGAGATTATGCGGGGCGATATTGGTGGCCATGCCTACAGCGATGCCTTGGCTGCCGTTAACCAGCAGGTTGGGGAAGCGTGCGGGCAGTACCACGGGCTCGGCGAGAGACTCGTCGTAGTTGGGCTGCCAGTCGACGGTATCCTTCTGCAGGTCGCGGAGCAGCTCCATGGCGGGCTTTGCCAGACGGCTCTCGGTGTAACGCATAGCTGCGGCACCGTCGCCGTCGATGTTGCCAAAGTTGCCGTGGCCGTCGATAAGCGGCGTGCGCATGGAGAACCACTGCGCCAGACGAACCATGGTCTCATAGACCGCGGAGTCGCCGTGGGGGTGGT
The DNA here is from genome assembly GCF_050313455.1 of Collinsella sp. SGI.180. Taxonomy (NCBI): domain Bacteria; kingdom Bacillati; phylum Actinomycetota; class Coriobacteriia; order Coriobacteriales; family Coriobacteriaceae; genus Collinsella; species Collinsella sp. SGI.180. The sequence continues at coordinate 38,021 of NZ_JBNPLL010000015.1, read as the reverse complement.
ACTTACCGATAACTTCGCCGACCGTCCAGGCCGACTTCTTGTGCGGGCGGTTGGGGTAGATGCCGCTCTCGTTCATGGCGTACAGGATGCGGCGGTGCACCGGCTTTAAGCCGTCGCGCACGTCCGGCAGGGCGCGTGCCGTAATGACCGACATCGAGTACTCGATAAACGACTGCTTCATCTCGCGGCCAAACTCCGAAATCTGGAGCTGGCCGCCGTTGATGTCCTCGCCGGCCGAGGCACCGCGATCGACCGCGCCAAAGCTCTCCTCGAGCTCGGCGTCGTCATCCTCTTCCTCTTCATCCTCGACATCGGGGTTGTAGGAATCCGGATCGCCGTCCTCGCCCTGCTCGGCGCGGGCGAGCAGGCGCTTCAGATCATCGGGCATACCGGCGTCGCCGGCCTCGTCCACACCCTCGTTGTTGTTGATATCGTCTGCCACGTTACCTCCTCATGGTTTGCGTGGTCCATTAGTTCCCTACCACGGAGACGGCTTTTCCAGGTGCCGCAGATTCGCCCGAAAGAGGAGGGAAGCGTACTTGGGTACGCGACCGACGATTGAGGGCGAAGGTGCGGTGGCTGGGAAAGCCGAACAGGTTAGGCATCTAAGAAGCGTGCATCATGCGCGTGTTTTTCAATGTACTCGCGGCGATAGCCCACCTCGGAACCCATGAGCTCGCGTACGGCACGGTCCGCCACCACGGCATCCTCGATCGTCACGCGCTGCAAAATGCGGGTCTTGGGGTCCATCGTCGTCGAGGCAAGCTGCTTGGGGTCCATCTCACCCAGGCCCTTGTAGCGCTGGACGGTATAGCCCTTGCGCTTCTTGGTGATCTTGCCATCCTTGGCCTTGCCGTCCTCGTCGTTGTCGTCGGGGTTCAGGCCCAGGCTCTGAATGGTGTCGCGCAGAATCTCGTCTTCGGGCTGTCGGCCGTTGGGATACACGTAGTGGATCTTGTTGCGCACCTTAATGCCAAAGATGGGCGGGCAGGCAACATAGACATAGCCGGCATCGATCAGCGGACGCATGTACTTGTAGAAGAACGTCAGCAGCAGGATGCGGATATGCGCACCGTCGACATCTGCATCGGTCATGATGATGATCTTGTGGTAGCGCGCCTTGGTGATATCGAAGTCGCCGCCGTCGCCGGCGCTCGTCGTAACGCCGCAACCGATCGCGGTGATCAGCGACTGGATGGTGTCGCTCGAGAACGCACGATGGTCGCCCACGCGCTCGACGTTCAGAATCTTGCCGCGCAGGGGCAGAATCGCCTGGATGTCTCGGCGACGGCCGTCCTTGGCCGAACCGCCTGCCGAGTCGCCCTCTACGATGAAGAGCTCGGTCAGCTCGGCATCGCGCACCGAGCAGTCGGCGAGTTTGCCGGGCAGCGACGCCGTCTCGAGCAGGCTCTTGCGACGGGTCGCCTCGCGCGCCTTGCGGGCGGCGTTACGGGCCTTGCAGGCCTGCTGCGCCTTCTTGACGATCTCGCGGGCGGGCTTGGGGTGCTCCTCGAGGTAGTCGGCAAGACCGTCGGTCACAATCTTGAGCGTAAGCGCGCGCATGTAGGAACTACCGAGCTTGGCCTTGGTCTGGCCCTCAAACTGCGGATCGGGCAGCTTGACCGAGATGACGGCCGAGAGACCCTCGCGCACGTCGTCACCGCTCAGGTTGGCCTCTTTCTCCTTAAGCAGGTTCTGCTTGCGGGCGTAATCGTTAATCACGCGGGTGAGGGCGGTGCGGAAGCCCTCAAGGTGCATGCCGCCCTCGGGGGTGTAGATGTCGTTGGCAAACGACATGACGTTCTCGCCATAACCGGCGTTCCACTGCAGGGACACCTCGACCTCGCCCATCTTGGCCACGGGCGCATCCGGGTCCGATTTGCCCTCAATGTAGATGGGCTCCTTAAAGGCCTCGGGGACGTCCTTGCCGTCGTTGAGGAACTTGACGAAGTCGATGATGCCGCCCTCGTAGCAAAACTCCTCCACGCGGGGAGCCGCCTCACGCTCGTCAGTCAGCACGATCTTGAGGTTCTTGTTGAGAAACGCCGTCTCTTGCAGACGATTGTGCAGTGTATCGAAATCGTAGACGCAGGTCTCGAAGATCTCGTCGTCGGGCCAGAAGGAGACGGTGGTGCCCGTCGAATCCGAGGTGCCCACGACCTCCATCTTCTTGACGGTCTTGCCGCGCGAGAATTCCATCTCGTAGATATTTCCGTCGCGGCGCACCTGTACGACCACGCGCTTGGACAGGGCGTTGACAACGGAGATGCCCACGCCGTGCAGGCCGCCGGAAACCTTATAGGCCGAGTTATCGAACTTACCGCCGGCGTGAAGGATCGTCATGACGACCTCGAGCGTCGGAATCTTTTTGACAGGGTGCTCGTCGACGGGGATGCCGCGCCCGTTATCGACGACCGTAATGGAGTTGTCGGCGTGGACCGTCACCTGAATCTCGGTGCAGAAACCGGCCATGGCCTCGTCGACGGAGTTGTCAACGATCTCCCACACCAGGTGGTGCAGACCGCTGGCGCTCGTCGAGCCGATATACATGCCCGGGCGCTTACGGACGGCTTCGAGACCCTCGAGGATCTTAATTTCGCCGCCATCGTAATCGTTTTCGTTTGCCACACGTCCTCCTTCGGTTAAGAAAATCTGTATAGCCTTACTATTTTATCGTAAAAAATACCCTCGGGGACGAGGGTATTTGCCTATACAAGGCCACCAGATGCGATTTAAGACTCTTTTTTGCTTTGCACGCCCTTGGCCCACTCGGCACTGGCCCTCATGGCGTTCTGGAGGGCCTCACGCAGTTTTTGGTCTTCGATGGGCGACACCTGGCGCTCGATCTCGGCGCGCTCGGCTTCATTCAGGTCGGCATGCGGCGCGGGCGGGCGCGGGGGCGCGACCGGGCGCAGGCGCTCTTTTGCCGCGGGCGGCGTGTGGCCGGGACGGGTCGTCTTAAATACCAGGCCATCCACATGCGCGCCGGCACGCTCCATGCGTGCGCGGATTATCTCGCGCAAAAGTGTCATCTCCTGTGTCCACGAGGGCGAATCGAGATACACCAGCAGCTCGTTGGACTCGGGAAGATAACGCAGCCCCGTCACGTGCCGGCCCTCGCGCGTGCCCGAGCACACCGCGTTCCAAGCACGGTAGACCGTACGCGATTCCTCGGCGGCCTCCATTTGCGCACGACGCTCGGGCGTAGCCGACGCCAAGATGCGCTGGCGCTCGGCACCCAAAAAGTCACTGAAGGCAGCCGTGCCGTTCTCACGCTCGTAATTAGCATGCCTCACCCATGCTCACCACCTTGGCTCGATCAAGCAACTCATCGGTAAAGTATCCCAAATTGGTGGTGGTTATGACTGTCTGGATGTCGTCGCCGATCAGCTGCAAAAAAGCGGCGCGGCGATCGCCGTCGAGCTCGCTCATCACGTCATCCAAAAGCAGCAGCGGGGCGGTACCCAGAATATCGCGGGCTACGGCCACCTCGGCCACCTTCCAAGCCAGGACCAACGTACGTTGCTGACCCTGACTGGCAAACGAGCGAGCCGAGCGGCCGGCGACCGAAAACTCAATCTCGTCGCGGTGCGGACCCACGAGTGTCACGCCGCGGCGGATTTCCTCGTCGGCGCGCTCGTCGAGCGCCGCGAGCATGTGCTCGTATGCCCAGCCCCTCAGCTCCTCGCGGTCATCGGTCTGGGGCAGCTCCCCCAACGTGGACGCATAGGCCACATCGGCCTCCTCCCCGGACGCAACCAGCCCGTAGGCATTGCGCACGTGGGCGTCCAAGCGATCGAGCAGGGCCAAGCGGTGCACCAGCAGGGCCGATCCGGCGCGGGCAATCGACTCATTCCACGCACCGAGCATCTCACGGCAGCACCATGTCTCTTTGAGCAGGGCGTTGCGCTGCGTCACGCAGCGGCCGTAGGCGCTTGCCAGATCGGCATAGCGAGCGCTCAGCTGCACGCCAAAGTCGTCGAGCGCGGCGCGACGCACGCTGGCACCACGCTTAACCATATCCAGATGATCGGGGCAGAACAAAACACTCGGCAGCACGCCGCGCACGCCAGAGGCGGCGCATCGCTTGCCGTTGCGGCTAAACGAACGCTTACCGTCCTCCACACATAGCCCCATGTCCAGCACGCGGCCATCGCCCTCGAGCCTAAGCTCGGCCTTGCACAAACCCGTGCCGTCGTGCACAAGCTCGACGGCAGTGGAATGCCTAAACGAGGCGCCGCTCGTTAGCAGCTGCAGCGCCTCTATGAGGTTGGTCTTTCCCGCCGCGTTGGGCCCCGCGAGCACCGTCACGCCATCGCTCAGTTCCAGGCGATAGCTATCGAAGCTGCGGTAGCGCGCGACGGAAAGATCGCGGGCGAACATGGCCATAGGGCGCCGCTAGATGCGCACCGGCATGACCAGGTACAGATAGTTGATCTTGTCGTAGGACTTAAAGATGCCGGCCTGCGAGTAGCTCTTGAGCTCCAGCGTGATCTCCTTCTCCTTGGACAGGGCGTTGAGACAGCCAAAGATGTAGTGGTAGTTAAAGGCAATGGTGCCCGACTCGCCCTCGGCCTCGACATCGATCGTCTCCTGCGCCAGATCCTGGTCATTGGAGATGGAGGACAGGCCCATCTGGCCGTTCTCGACATCGATCTCAAACTTGACGGCGGGGTTTGCGCTCGCGATGACCGCCACGCGCTTGAGGGCGGCATTAAAAGCCGCCACGTCGATCTTGACGCTCGTTACGCACGAATCGGGGATGAGCTGCTTGTAGTTGGGATACACACCCTCTATGCGGCGCGACACGTAGGTGGTGTTGCCGGCCTCAAAGACAACCTGGGTGTCGGTGGCACCGATCATAATGGTCGCCTGGCTCGCCATGATGCTCAGGGCGTCGTTGAAGGCATCGGCCGGCACGTTGAGCTCAAAGGAGCCCTCGAGCGTCGAGGTCTCCACCTGCGTATCGCACACGGCCAGACGGAAGGAGTCGGTCGCCACCAGGCGCACGGTGTTGTTTTCGACTCTCATATGCACACCGCCCAGGATGGGGCGGGCCTTGTCGGTCGAGGTGACGCGCCACACGCGGCTGACCATCTCGGACAGAATGTCGGTCGGGAGCTCAACGGCGCTCTCGATGGCATAGGCCGGGAACTCGGGGAAATCGTTGGCATCGAGCGTATTCAGGCGGAAGGAACTCTTCTCGCAACCGATCAGCACCTGGCGCTCCGAAAGCTCAAAGGTAACTGGGGCATCGGGAAGGGTCTTGGTGATGTTGGAGAGCATCTTGCAGGGGATTACCATCTCACCTTCCTCTTCCACATGTGCCGCGATGCGGTGACGAATCGAGATAGTGTAGTTAGAGGTTTGGAATTCCAAGATGCCGTCTTGTGCCTTGATGAGCACGCCCGACAGAATAGGGAGGGTGGATGCCGAAGCGACACCCTTCATGACGACGCCGATTGCTTGCGTAAGCGAGCTCTGGCTGACGGTGAACTTCATCTTTTAATACCTTTCTATAGATATAAATATCTTAATAATAGTAATAGTACTGACGAAACTGTTGATTACTCCCAAACATGCAGGTCAAACCCAAAAAGAGAATCGACAGTTCCCTGTGTGCAACAGGGGTCGTTTTCCACGTTCAAAACCTGCGCAAAACTTTTCATCGGAGCGGGCTGGGTTTTAGACACCTTATGCCCGCGGTTTCAACAAGTTTTCAACAGGTGTGCCTATTTCCCTACGAGCGCAGTGTAATTTTGTCCCGTAGCGATTTGAGGTCCTCGGTCACGGTCCGGTCTTCCTGGATCATCTTCTGGACTTTTTTGTAGCTCGTGCTGACGGTCGAGTGGTTGCGGTTGCCAAACTCCGCACCCACGGCGGTGGTTGTCATCTCGCACATCTCGATCGCTAGGTAGATGGCGATATGGCGCGCCTTGGCGATATTGGCATTGCGGCGCGGACCAATGAGCTCCTCATGCGTCACGCCGTACTGCTCCTCGATAACAGACTGAACTGTCTGCACGTTGATCTTTTTGGCCGACGTGTCGAAGTACTGGCTGGCGATGGCATCGATGTCGTCGAAGCTCAGCTCGCTACCCTCGCGCTCGCGGTCGCCCGCCTCCCCGGCGCAGCGCTCGCAGAAGCTCTCGAGCTCACGGATGTTGGTGCCCGATACCTCCGCCATGTGTTTAAAGTGTTCGTCAGTCAGATGTCCGCTGTCGCCACCGTAGGCCGCCAGCAGCGAGTCGTCCCCCGCCTCGGGCGCCGCCGCGATCGTGTTCTCGTAATAGCGCTGCAGAATCTTGTACTTCATCTCGTAGCTGGGCTCTGCTACCAAGCAGAGCATGCCGGCGTTAAAGCGGCTGGTCAGGCGCTCGTCCATGTTCAGGTCCTTGGGCGCACGGTCTGCGGCAATCACGACCTTCTTGTTGTTGCGGATAAACTCGTCCATGAGCTGGAAAAAGTAGTCCACGCTCGCGCGTTTGCCGATGATGTTTTGGATGTCATCGATGATGAGCACGTCCACGCCGTGGTATGCCTGCATGATGGGGGCGTTACTCTTCTTTTGGCGGTCGAATTCTGTCATCAGATCATCGATGTATGCCTGTGAGTTGGCGTATTTCACTTTGATCTCGGGCGACTTCTCGGCGAGCTCGTTTTTGATAGCGAGCAGCAGGTGGGTCTTGCCTAAGCCCGATTTGCCATAGATGAACAGGGATGTGCAAGTACCGCGTTCGTCTGCGAGTGCGGCGAATTTAAGCGCCGAACGATAGGCGTGGCTGTTTTCGGGGCCGTAGACAAAGTTTTCGAAGGTGAATTTTGAGTTGGCCACGAGGGGCGCGCCATCGGCGTTCTGCTCGCCCGGGGCCGCAGCCGCAGGCACGCTCACAGGCGATGTCGAGACTGGTTTTGCGCTCTTGGCGGGTGCCACGCCCTTCATCTGATTCATCATGCGGCGGAAATCGTCGGCCGACAGCGTGTTTTTGATCGCGATGCCCGGTTCTTCGCCCGGCGCTGCGTCGTGCGCGACGGGCATGTGCGAAACACTGGGAGCGGTTGCTACCGGCACGGCTGTTGCGTGGGGCATGGTTTCACGGGAAACATCGCCCGCATTGGTCTCCGGAGCCGCCACAGGGGCGGCGGTCGTCAAAGGGGGAGTGGCGGGTGCCGCCCCTGTGGCGCCTGCCGTGGGACCCTGCGGGGCCACGATGTTGAGCGCGATCGGCGCAAAGGCAATCTCTTCTAGGTAGTGCTCGATAGTCGGCTGGTGCTTTTTGAGCTGCGCAATGGCAAAGCGCGACGGTGCCTCGATGGTCAAGGTGTCCTCGGTTAGGCTCACGGCACGCGATTGCCCCAACATGTTGATGAGGCGCGCATCTTGGCCGTCGCGCTGGCAAAAGGCGATGGCATCCTCCAGGATGATGCTTGCTTCCTCGTCCACTGTCTCTCCCGTTCCTTAACTTTGGGCACGCACGCGAGCGCTGCCGAGTTCGGTCAGATGGTATTTCTGACCGTGTTTGATTACCAAGCCGGCCTGCGCCAAGTCATTGAGTGTGCGTGACCACGTGGGCGCGGAGTTTCCAAATGCTCGCGCCAGGTCGGTGGCGCCGCACTCTTGGTTTTGAGCCAGATATCCCAGCGCCGCGTTGCCGCGCTCGCTCACAAATACGTCCGGTTGCGGCTGTGCGTATTGATTCGCCGCATTAGGATACATCATTTGAGCTGCTGGTTGTTGAGAACTCTGCATGGTTGGCATCGGCTGTTGAAAACTTTGCGGCCACTGTTGGTATGGCTGCGGCGGCATCTGCTGGGCCCAGGGATGGTACGGCTGCGGCATCTGCTGATACGGCTGCTGATAGCCCTGGGGATACTGCTGCATATATTGCTGGGAGTATCCCTGCTGCGGCATATATTGTCCCGGATATGCCTGCGGGTACGGTTGGAAGCCCATCTGCCGCGCTCCTTGCATGTCCGTCACCTGCTGCATCGCGGCTGCATCCAAATCGGCCGGGACCATGGACTCTGCCGAGCCTTGAGTTGTCGTCTGTCCCGCGGGCTGGGGGTCCTGCATGGGCGGCATGCCGGGTTGATGCATCTGCTGCGAAGCCATGGGCTGTTGTAGTGGGGACGCGGCCATGGTTTGCTGCGGAGTCATCATTGCTTGCTGTGGAAATGCTCCCGGCAGTGGGTATTCCGACCCCTGGGCCTCGGGGCGCACGGCTGCCCCGCGCCCTCCCGCGCGCTCAATTTCCTGCACGCGCTTGGGGTCGAGGCTCACCGTGACGACGGTGCCGTTGCCCATGTTATCTTCGATGGAGATTGCCCCGCCGGCGTTTTCCAGGTATTCCTGCACCATGGGAAAACCTGCCCCGGTGCCGCGTATATACCGCTTCATCTTGCTGTTTGCGCTGGTGACGCCAAAGTCGAAGGCGCGCTCTTTGTCGTCGATGCCCGGACCTTGGTCGGCAAAGCGGATAGTTTCCCCGCCGTCCAGGATCGAGATAATGGGTTCGGCAAAGTGGGCGTGGATAAAGTTTTCGACAATCTCGCGGATAACCATGAGCGAGATGTGTCCGCCTTGCTCTTTCATGCACTGGTAGACGGTGTTAGTCGTCTCTTCCAGATACGTGCGGATGTCTTGCGGCTCGATGACGATCACGCGCGGGGTCGAAAGCATGTCGTCATAGACGGCGATGCGCGCCGCATACATGGTTTTTGGTGTCTGTTTCGATGTCTGCTCGCCCTCTTCGCGCTCTTCGCGTACGCCGTTGATGTGCTCGTTGTCGGGTGCCGGGTCACCGGAATCGACCATGGTGTAAAAGTCGTCAGACATGCCGCTCGCAATCTTTCAAAAGGTTTCGGATAAATAGTAGCTCACCGCGCAATGTTTCTCATCTTTCGACAAGTTTTCAAAACATGTTGAAAACTTTGGAAAATGGGCGAAAAGTTCTCAACATTGCCAACATGACCTGTCGAAAACTCGGTGAAATATCGTGAAAAGTTGGAGTCATACTCAAAAACTCATCCGGCTTATGGCGGAACCGTGTGAACTGCGCAACCTTTTACCTTTGATTTCTTGACATTTGAACATTGATTTCCCTACAATCTTCAAGCTCACGTGTCTATATCTGCGTCCGCGCCCTCGCGGACACTCGAAATGCAGCAGGAGGAACTTAAGATGAAGCGTACGTATCAGCCTAATAAGCGTAAGCGTGCCAAGACCCATGGCTTCCGTGCCCGTATGGCCACCAAGGGTGGTCGTGCCGTGCTCGCCCGTCGCCGCGCCAAGGGCCGCAAGCGTCTCACTGTCTAGCAGCGATACACACATCTCGCATGAAGACTATTAAGTCTCGGCAAGATTTCGAGCATGTGTTCAGTCAGGGGCGTCGTTTCAATCATCCTCTGATTCGAATGACCATATGTGAATCGGTTGGCGAAGGCGACTCTGGAAGGGTCGCCTTCGTTGGTGCTAAACGACTCGGTTGCGCAGTTGTGCGCAACCGTTCTAAGCGTGTGATGCGCGAGGCCGCCCGCAGCTGCGGATTTCCCGTTGCGGGTTATGACATCATCTTGTTCGCGACCCCCAAGACGAGGATCTCGTCGCCGGAGGAGATGAACGAGGCATTGCGTTCGCTTGTGATACGCGCCGGCGTTGCCGGGGAGGAGCGATGAGCAATCACGTTTTGCGACGTGTTGCCATCGCTCCTATTCGCATATATCAACAGGTTATTTCGCCCTTATTGCCTGACGCCTGCATTTATTATCCAACGTGTTCTCATTACGCCGTCCAGGCTATCGAGAAATACGGTGTTTGTAGAGGCTGCTGGCTTGCCGTGAGGCGCATCGCTCGCTGCAATCCCCTGCACGTCGGCGGTTATGACCCTGTGCCCTAGCGGGCACTCGCTATCGGAGGAAAAATTACATGTGGGATTGGATCGTTAACATCCTTTTCGAGCTGCTCAAGCTCATCCAGACCTTTGCGGTCGACTGGGGCCTGTCCATCATTATTCTGGTGGTCATCGTCCGTCTGCTGCTGACGCCGCTCATGCTCAAGTCGACCAAGTCGACGGCCCGTATGCAGGTGCTGCAGCCCAAGATGCTCGAGATCCAGGAGCGCTACGCTGACGACCCCCAGCGTCAGGCCGAGGAGATGCAGAAGTTCTACAGCGAGAACAAGTTCAATCCGCTGTCCGGCTGCCTGCCGCTTCTGATTCAGATGCCTATCCTCATCGCCCTGTTTACGCTTCTGCAAAACCTGCCTCATTACTTTAACGAGGGCACCTTCTCGTTCTTCAACATTCTGCCCGATCTGACCACCACGCCGAGTGCCTCTTTTGCCGATGGCTTTATGGTCGCACTGCCTGCGCTGGTTTGCCTGATTCTGTTTGCTGTCCTGACCCTGATTCCGCAGCTGTACATGTCGCGCAATCAGACTGGCCAGCAGGCCCAGAGCATGCGCATGATGGCCGTCGTCATGACCGTCATGATGCTCTGGATGGGTTGGAGCCTGCCCGTTGGTGTTCTTTTGTACTACGACGTGTCTTCTGCCTGGCAGGTCATCCAGCAGATCTTTGTGACGCAGAAGGTTATCGAGAAGGCTAAGGCCGAAGAGGAGGAGCGTCTTAAGAACGCCCCGCTGCAGGTTGAGGTCACGCGTCGCGAGAAGAAGCCGCGCCCGCACAAGAAGAAGTAGCGGTATAGTAATCTTATTTAGGTACCTAACTTTTGGAGTACGTTATGTCTGAAGAGATCGTCGAGGATATGCTTGAGGAGGTTGCCCCGCAGGCCGCGGGCGATTATCTCGAGATTGCACAGCGCTACAAGGCTGGTGAAGAGCTTACGGACGAAGAACTCGACACCATTGCCGATGTTGCGATTTCTATTCTTCGTTCCATCCTTTCGCATTTCGACGCCGCCAACTCTCCTATCGATGAGTATGAGGGCGACGAGGGCGAACTGATTCTTGATGTAACGGCTCCCGACCTTGCCGTCCTTATTGGTCGTCATGGTCGCACCCTTGATGCCCTTCAGGTTATGTTCTCGCTGTTGGTGAGCCGCAAGCTAGGCTTTAGGTATCCGGTCGTCGTCGACGTCGAGGGATATAAGAGCCGCCGCCAGGACAAGGTTGCCTCTATGGCTCAGTCTGCTGCCGAGCGGGCAGTGCGCACTCACAAAAGCGTTTCGCTTCCGCCCATGAATGCCTACGAGCGCCGTCTGGTTCATATTGCTCTTCGCGGCAACGATGCCGTCGACACGCATTCCGAGGGTTCTGACCCCGATCGTCATGTTGTGATTGTTGCTCGATAACCTAAACGAGCTTATCTTAAGGGGGCGTGGTTTCCACGTCCCCTTTTTTTGTCAAAAGTTCTTGATACACTGATTTTTGTCAGATAGGAGTTTGTCTTGTTTGTACTAACCGATGAGCAGGCAAGCCAGATGCTTAGTCGTCTAATTTCGTATTGCGAAGACTATTCTTTGAAGGTCTCCCATGATGCACTTTGCTCCTGTATTGAGCATCTAGATCTTGTTTTGGAGGCTAATAAGACCACCAATCTTACGCGCATCCTAAATATCGAAGATGCGGCTGTTCTTCATATTCTTGATTCGCTTGTGTTGCTTCCCTATATAGACATAGCTCCAGAAGGCGCTTTGTTAGACATGGGTACTGGTGCTGGGTTTCCTGGTATCCCTTTGACAATTGCTAGCGGACGTAAGGCTACCTATATCGATTCGGTTGGCAAGAAGGTTGATGCCGTGAACTCATTTGTTGAGGCTCTCGGTCTCAAGCATGCTCACGCGGTTCATGATCGTCTTGAAGAATATGCCCGAAGCCATAAGAAACAGTTTGCTGTTGTTACCGCTCGTGCACTTGCACCGTTACCGGTTCTCGTCGAGTACGCTTCACCATTTCTAATAGATAGTGGTCTCTTTGTTATCACTAAGGGAAACCCGTCAGACGTCGAACTTCAGTCTGGTCTAACTGCCGCTAGCATATGCGGGTTCACCACACTTATGACAGATGATTTAGATTTGCCAAATGGCTTGGGTCATCGCGAGTTTATCATTCTAAAAAAATCTCGTCCAGCAGCTATTTCACTTCCACGTGCTAATGGCATGGCGAAGAAGAATCCGCTTGCCTAGATGTTTCACGTGAAACATAATGGATAGTAATTACTTGTTATGTTTCACGTGAAACATAACAGATGATGAATCGGAATGTTTCACGTGAAACATCCTCCGTTTAACAGCTTAAAATACACCAGGAGGGACCGTGGGATTTCGCGACGTTAAGCGTTCTAAGAGCGCAAAAGACACGCGTATCATCGCAATCATCAATCAAAAGGGTGGTGTGGGTAAGTCCACCACAGCAGTAAACCTTGCAGCAGCACTGGGTGAACAGGGTCGAAAGACGCTGATTGTTGATTTTGATCCACAGGGTAATAGCACGAGCGGCTTTGGAATCGAAAAAGAAGAACTCGATAACTGCATCTATGATGCATTGCTGAATGATGTTCCGGCTGAATCGCTTGTTCTTGATACAAATTGCAGTAAGGTATTTGTAATTCCGGCTACTATCCAGCTTGCAGGTGCCGAAATTGAGCTTGTAAGCGCAATTGCACGAGAAACACGCTTGAAGGATCTGCTTGAGCCTGTTAAGGATGAGTTTGACTTTATATTTATCGACTGTCCGCCTTCACTTGGCTTGTTGACCATTAATGCGTTGACGGCGGCGGACAGTGTTCTGATTCCGATTCAGTGTGAGTATTACGCACTTGAAGGTGTCACGAAGCTGCTTGAGTCGATGAAGATGGTCAAAACACGCCTAAATAAGAGCCTTGATACCTATGGCGTGCTTATGACGATGTATGATTCGCGAACATCGCTCTCAAATCAGGTTGTCGAAGAAGTGCAGTCGTACTTTGGCGATAAGGCATTTAAGACCTTGATTCCGCGTACGGTTAAAATATCAGAAGCACCGTCGTTCGGTGAGCCGGTAATTACATATGCGCCGCAAAATAAGGGTGCAAAGGCGTATATGAACCTTGCCAAAGAGGTGATCAAGCGTGCCTAGTCCTAGGAAGCGTGGCGGTTTGGGTCGCGGACTCAATGCATTGGTCTCCGAAGCAGAATATGAGACCGGTGGATCTGCGACGTCCGCATCCAATACTGCTTCGGAAACTAAACTTCCAATCGAAGATATCGTTCCGAACCCCAACCAACCCCGAATTCATTTTAATGAGACCGAGCTTCGAGAGTTGAGTGAGTCGATTCAGGAACATGGTGTTCTTCAGCCGCTTCTTGTACGCAAGCACGGTAATGGCTATGAGATTATCGCGGGTGAGCGCCGTTATCAGGCTTCTAAGCTCGCTGGACTTGAGGAAGTTCCTGTCATCATAAAAGATGTTGATGATGAACAGATGCTTGCGCTTGCATTGATTGAAAATCTGCAGCGCTCTGATCTCAATCCAGTCGAAGAGGCTAAGGGGTATCGACAGCTCATCGATGCGAGTGGTATGACTCAAGAGGCCTTGTCGAAGGCTGTTAGCAAGTCTCGCTCTGCAATCACCAATTCGCTGCGCCTACTTGATCTTCCCGAGGTTGTTCAGCAGATGATCTTTGAAGGTAAGCTGACTGCTGGCCATGCTCGAGCAATTCTTGCAGTTCCATACGAAGATGCACGCATTAAGTTAGCTGAGAAGGTTGTTGCGGAAGGATTGTCCGTCCGCGCGACAGAAAATCTTGCTCCGTTGTTTTCTGCCGGAGAGACACCAAAAACGCCTCGAACTGCAACGCCTCAGTCTTTTAAGAAGGCGGCACGCGTTCTGCGTCAGGTATTTAACACGAACGTTCGCGTAAAGAGCTCGCGCGGCAAGAACAAGATCGAGATTGAATTTAAGGATGAAGAGGAACTCTCTCGCATTCTTGGCGAAATCATTCAGTTTGATCAAGGAGGTCAGGATGAGGAATAAAGTTCTGACTGCTGTCGCTTTGGCTGCTACTGTTGCAGTTGGCGCTTTTGCCGGTTATAAGATTGCGACAGATGATGAATTGCGTGGTCGTTTACTTCGCGGAGCGCAGGATATCGTTGATACCTCAAAAAAGAAAATGGATGTTATGAACGAGGACGTTGCCATGCGTACGGCTCAGATGACTAAGAATCCCAAGATCAACCAAGATTGGGTTAATCATCAATGGGAAAATGTAGGCTTTTAGGTACCTAACAATGACTCATCTATTCTGAAGGGTTCCTTGTCTGATCACCAGTACAGGGATCCCTAATATCGTCCTAAATAATGCTGGACAATCGTATGATGCAGATAATCGATGAATATGAAACAGCCCCGGTTGCAATTAAGCAACCGGGGCTTTCTGATGTTTCACATGAAACGTTTAGGCTGGTCTCCCCTACGCGTTCTTCTGAACTTTGAAACGCTGCTTGAGTTGGCCACAAGCCGCATCGATATCGTTGCCACGAGAGTTGCGGATCGTGGTCTCGATACCACGGGACTCAAGACGGCGTTGAAGGTCTTCTACCTTATGGATCGGTGACGGCTTGAGCGGGCTGCCCTCAATATCGTTGAGCTGAATCAGGTTGACGTGGCACAGCGTGCCCTCACAGAAGTCGCAGAGCGCCTGCATTTCGGGGTTGGTGTCGTTGACGCCCTCGATCATGGCATATTCGTACGTCGGACGGCGGCCGGTCTTCTCGGTGTAGAGCTGCAGTGCCTCGTGAAGGCGCAGGAGTGTGTATTTCTTGACACCGGGCATGAGCTTATTGCGTGTGGACTGGATGGCGGAGTGCAGCGAGACAGCTAGGGTGAACTGCTCGGGAATGTCGGCAAACTTACGGATGCCAGGAATAACACCGCTGGTAGACACGGTGAGATGGCGCGCACCAATGCCGATACCGTCGGGGTCATTAAGGATGCGCAGCGCCTTAAGAACCTCATCGTAGTTGGCAAAAGGCTCGCCCTGCCCCATGAATACTACGCTTGTCGCGCGCTCGCCAAAGTCATTGGAAACGTGAAGTACCTGGTCGACGATTTCCTGGGCGGTCAGCGAGCGCCTGAGGCCGTTGAGACCGGTAGCGCAAAAAGCACAGCCCATTCCGCAGCCGGCTTGGGTGGATACGCAGACAGAGAGCTTGTTACGACGGGGCATGCCGACGGTCTCGACAGAAATGCCATCGTGGTACTCGAGTAGGTATTTACGAGAGCCGTCCTTGGACACCTGCTTGGTGAGCTCGGTCGGCGTGTCGAAGGCAAATGCCTCCTTTAACTGCTCGCGGAAAGCCTTGGGAAGGTTGGTCATATCGTCAAACGAACAAACGTTCTTCTCAAAAACCCATTCAATGAGCTGCTTCGCGCGGAAAGCGGGCTGGCCGAGTTCGGCCACGAGCTCGCGAATATCGTTTTGGCTCAAGTCGCGAATGTCCTGAGATTTAGTCCTGGGATTCATGGAAGCCTTTCGATTTTGGGGAAACGTAGGGGGTATCGCTACAATATGGTATCAGCTGCAGAAATCATAGAGGAGGAGTCTGCCCATGCCGGGTAAAAGCCTAGAGAACATGCACGTAGCGGTCTTGGCGGGCGGCCATTCCGCCGAGCGCGAGATTTCGCTCAATTCGGGAAAGAACGTCGTGGTGGCCCTAAAGGAGGCTGGCTACACTTCGGTGGAGCTGCTCGATACGGCTGCCGATGATTTTATGGTGACTATGGCAACTGGCGATTTTGACGTGGCGTTTATCGCCATGCACGGCGCCGGCGGCGAGGATGGCGCCATGCAGGGAGCCATGGAGACGCTGGGTATCCCCTATACGGCGTCGGGTGTGCTCGCCAGCGCGTGTGGCGCCGATAAAGAGGTTTCAAAGCTTCTGTATGCCAAGGCGGGCATCCCCATTGCCCCCGGTTTGGCGCTTGAGGCGGGCGACGAGGTCGATATCGATCGCATCGTTGAGATTTGCGGCGAGCGTTGCTTTGTAAAGCCCGCCGTCAACGGCTCCAGCTACGGCATCTCCCTGGTACACGACCCCTCTGAGCTGCCCGCCGCCATCGCCAAGGCCTTTGAGTACGGCGATAAGGTGCTGGTCGAAAAGTGCATCGAGGGAACTGAGATTACCGTAGGCGTCTACGGCGAGGATGACGTGCGCGCCCTGCCGATCGTCGAGATTCGCAAGCCTGAGGACTGTGAGTTCTACGACCTGGATGTGAAGTACGTCGATCCCACGGATATCCACCGTATTCCGGCGCAGATTTCGCCCGAAAACTATGCTCGTGCCCAGGAACTAGCCCGTGCGGCCCACAAAGCCCTCGGCTGTCTGGGCATTTCGCGCAGCGATTTTATCGTGAGCGAGGACGGCCCCGTCATCCTCGAGACCAATACGATTCCCGGTATGACCGATACGTCGCTGTATCCGGACGAGATTCGTCATACCAAAGACATGACCTTCCCGCAGGTCTGTGACAGTCTGATTCGCATGGGTCTCCGTCGAGCGGGCATTGCATGCTAATCGAGGACGCTGTATCTCCTGGAACGCCGCAGTTTGTCATTGATTCCTATGCAACGCTTGCCGAGCGTGCCCGCACACAATCGTTTGGCCTTATCGAGGAGGATGTTATCGTCCTCGATACCGAGACCACGGGTCTTTCGGTCCAGGACAACGAGCTTATCGAGATTTCCGCGGCCCGTCTTTCGGGCCGCGAGGTCGTTGACCGCTTTGACACGTTTGTGCATCCCAAGCAGCTGATCCCTGCCGAAATCACTGAGCTCACAAGCATCACAAACGCCGATGTGGCCGATGCCCCCTCGGCTGTAGAGGCCGTGGCTGCGCTCGCCGATTTTGTGGGCGGGTGCCCGGTTATCGCGCACAATGCCACGTTTGACCGATCATTCATCGAATCGGTCAAGGGCGGTGTCAACGTCAGCGACATCTGGATCGATTCGCTGGCGCTGTCCCGTATCGCGCTGCCGCGCCTGGCATCGCACAAGTTGTCCTTTATGGCCGATCTGTTTGGCTGCGACTCCGTGTCGCACCGTGCAAATGCCGATGTCGATGCCCTGTGTGGGGTGTGGCGCGTGCTGCTGGTTGCCCTTACGGACTTGCCGCAGGGCCTTATGGCGCGTCTGGCGGATATGCACGCGGATGTTCCTTGGTCCTATCGTCCCATTTTCTCGTTTTTGGCAGGTCAAAACCCCGGCTCGATTTTCTCGCTTGCCGCAGCCCGCGCCGACGTGCTCAAGGCCGATCGCGCCGATGATCGCGTGGATGCCGACGAGCTGCCGGTTCTTAACATGCCGAGCCGCGAAGAAATCGAGGCGGATTATGCCCCCGGTGGCCTGGTCAATCGCATGTATCCCACTTATGAGCCGCGCGACGAGCAGATTGCCATGGCGCTCGAGGTACGCGACGCGTTGGTTACGGATACGCATCGCGTGATAGAGGCCGGTACGGGCGTCGGTAAATCGATGGCGTATCTCGTGCCCTTTGCCGAGGCCGCCCGCCGAAACAACATTACCGTTGGCATTGCGACCAAATCGAATAATCTTGCCGATCAGCTTATGTACCACGAGCTGCCAAAACTCGCCGAACAGCTGGACGGAGGCTTGTCATTCTGTGCGCTCAAGGGATATGACCACTATCCGTGCCTGCGCAAACTCGAGCGCATGAGCCGAAGTCAGGCCGAGATTACCACCAAGCGCGATCCTGCCGACACGCTCACAGCGGTTGCGGTGATCATGGCGTATGTGTGCCAATCTGCCGATGGTGACCTCGATTCGCTCGGCATTCGCTGGCGCAGCGTCAACCGTCCCGACTTTACGACGGCCTCACGCGAATGCGCTCGCCGCCTGTGTCCGTTCTTCCCCGATAAATGCCTCGTCCACGGTGCCCGTCGTCGCGCGGCGCATGCCGATGTCGTGGTCACAAATCATTCCCTGCTGTTTCGCAACGTTGCGGCCGAAGGGAGAATTTTGCCTCCCATCCGCCACTGGGTAATCGACGAGGCCCATTCCATCGAGCGCGAGGCGCGCCGCCAGTGGGCGCGCGTGGTCTCGGCGGGCGAATCTCGTGTGCTATTTGAGCGCCTTGGCGGGTCGAGCTCCGGTGCATTGAGCCAGGTATCTCGTGATTTGGCGACATCCGAAGGCTCCACGCTTTATCTGGGGCTCACCGCGAAGGCGACGTCTACGGTCGCACACGCGAGCATGGCACTCGCCGAGGTGTTTGACGGTGTGCGCGAGCTCGGCCGTCGCGCCCGCGGTGGCTACGACAGCGCAAATCTGTGGATTGGCCCCGAGTTGCGCGAGTCGGATGACTGGCATGACTTCTTGCGGTCTGCCAGCGCTGCTATCGATGCCCTGGAGCAGGCGGATAAAAATGTTGCCGCGCTGGTGCAGGCTGTCGCTGCCGATAAACCCGAGGTCGTCGTCGACCTGGGCGATATTTCGCGCCGTCTGCACGAGCTGGCCGAGAACCTCAAGCTCATCATTGACGGCACCGACGAGCATTATGTGTACTCGCTGCAGGTCAACCGCCGCCTACGTGCGGGCGGAGAATCCATGACCGCCGAGCGCATCGACATCGGCGAGGCCCTGGCGAACGAGTGGCTGCCCGAGGTGCATACGGCCATCTTTGCCTCGGCAACCATGACGGTGTCCAAGAGCTTTGAGCACTTTAACCATGCCGTAGGCCTCGATCGCATTGGCGCTTCGGCATCCTCGTCACTACATCTGGATTCGAGCTATGACTTCGATTCGAACATGGCCGTAGTCGTGGCGGGGGACATTCCCGACCCTCGCGACCGCGAGGGCTATCTGTCCGCGCTCGAGCGCGTGCTGGTCGATGCCCATCTTGCCATGGGCGGGTCGGTACTCACGCTGTTCACCAATCGCCGCGATATGGAAGACCTGTATGCTCGGGTTGAGCCCAAGCTGGCGCGTGCCGGCCTGGAACTCAATTGTCAGCAGCGCAATTCGTCTCCCCGTCGCTTGCGCGATCGCTTTATCAACGAGTCGACCTCGTCGCTCTTTGCTCTCAAAGCATTTTGGGAGGGCTTCGATGCCGGCGGCGAGACGCTGAGATGCGTCATTATCCCCAAGCTGCCATTCTCGAGCCCCACCGATCCTCTCTCGTGCGAGCGCAATCTGCGCGAGGACCGCGCCTGGGTACGCTACTCGCTGCCCGAGGCGGTTCTCGAGGTCAAGCAGGCGGCCGGTCGCCTGATTCGTTCATCGACCGATTGCGGCGTGTTGATTTTGGCCGACCCGCGTCTGGTGACGAAGGGTTACGGCAAGAAATTTCTGACATCGCTGCCCACCAGCTCGTATCAGCGCATCGAAACGGCGCAGATCGGCCACTATCTTCAGTTATGGCGCCAAGCGCACGAACGCCATCGCTAAGAACGGAAGGCCATTGCCTCGGCGGCATCACATAGGCGCTTTGAAAGGGCGGGGTCGTCTGCGATGCGGATAGCTCCGCCCGCTGCGATAATCTGGCTAAACAGCCAGTTTTCGGAGCTATAGCAAACGGTCACGCTTGCCGTATCCTCCCCATCGGCTTTAATTGACCTGATACCTGCCCACCTCACGCGTTCTGCCATATCGAGCGGCATCAGGAGCTTAACGCTCTGGCTTGCCTGTGCAAGGGAATCGTGCAGGGACGTGGTTTCGGTCGTGTGACGCACGACGGAGTCCTCCGTCAGCAGAAGCTCCTCGATCTTGTCCATACGGTAGGAGCGCTGCCCGTCTGCCTCGACATCCCAGGCAATCAGGTACGTTTGGTCGCCATTGGTCGTGATCTTTAGGGGGTCGATCAATCGCCTGCGTGGATGCTGGTCGTCCAGGGAGCGGTAGGTGACGAGGCATCGCACACCATCCTGAATTGCACAGCAGAGTTGCTGCCAATAAGATCCACGGGCGACGGTATCGACAACGCGTTGGTTGTATCCGAGTTCCGCCGGAAGGAGTGCGCGCCGGATGCGCGCCGCCGCGCACTCCTCGATTCCGAGTGACTCCAATTCATGGTTGAGTACGGCGCCCTCGGCGGCACTCAGGCGAAGCGGCAGCACACGGCCCGCATCGCCGATGAGAACCACACGTTCATCGCGGCATTCGCAAATGATGCGCGCGCCCGATTCGCGGTCTGCGAGCGTCGAGATGATGCCGATGATCTCGTCGAGCGAAGCTCCGGAGATATCGAAGCGACTGCAGATTTCGTCTCGCGTCATGCCCGCCTCGCCGGCGGCATAGAGTGCCTCCATAATGTCAATGGAGCGCGAGAGCCTTTGTTCGCTGGTGAGCTTACGCACGGCCATGAGCGCTCACTGTCCTTTCGATGAGGCGGTTCCACGCCTGCTTGAGTTCGTTGGGCGCTACGGGCCTCATACCGTCAACACTGTGTTCCATGCAAAATGACGCCGCCGCATTCAGGTCGCGAACGTCAACGGTCCAGGTCCAGCCGTCTTTGGCGTGCTCGAGCCTTCCTCGCCCACGTGTGAGGCCGTGGACCATGTCGGATTGAGCCTGCGGAGCAAACGAGAAAGTTGCCGTGACGGGCTGGCAATCGGAGAAATCGAATTCAAAGAAGAGGTAATCGTTGAGATTGAAGTCTGTGGGAATGGCGTAGGCCCGCGATGGACGCCACGCACGAACGATGCGATCGCAGCGAAAGGTTCTGATTTTTCCGGTGGCGTCATCTAGGCCGCAAAAGTAGGCCGTTCCTTCGCGCTCGAACATGCCGTAGACGCAAACAGTGCGTTGTCGTTGCTCACCCCGTCCGTTTTGATACAAAAAACGCAGCGCGCATCGGTCGGCAAACGCGCTCCATACCGCATCGACCGTCGGCGAGTGAACAACGGGGGGCTCGGCCGTATTCGTCTCGCCGGTAAGATAGGCAATTTTGGAGCGTATGTCGGCGAGCGGGGTCGCAAAGGCCGAAGAGCCCGTGGTGAGGGTCTGATCGATAGCGTTTAGCAGAATGTCGGCATCGTCTGCGGTGATCAAGCCGCCCGCGGCAAACGTATGCTCACGGTCGATTGTCCAGGCGCTCTCCTCGGTCTCCTGGGCACCCGCGGCGCGAACTTCCTTGATCACAATGCCCCGCTCGAGCAGCTTGTCGCGGTCGCGGCGAAATTTTCGCTTATCCGAGTCGACGTTGCCCGATCCGTAGCCTAGGTCAGAATCCAGCACGATCTGCTCGGTTGTTAGAGGCTCGGGGGAACTGTTGAGGACAAAGAAAAGGTTGAGGATACGCTGGGCGGTTTTGTCGAAACCGGGTTCTGGCGCATTTGTTTTGTTTGTCGCGGTCATATCGCTTACCGTCATAGAATCCTCGCATGGGAAGGTTATTTGATGCCATGATTTTAATCCGATATGGAGATTAGGCTATATCCTTGTCCGCTCAGTGCGTTAAGATGCCCAGATTTCGGCCGATTGCGTTCGCTCGGGGTATACTTTCGACTATATACGGTTCTAATGTGCAAGCATTGGGCCTATTTGTCGGATTATGGATGTGGAGCGCACATGGCGAACACCCAGAACTATATCAATCACCTGCTGCAGGGCACGGGCATCACGCCGGCGTGCAGCGAAGAAGAGCGTTTGGCTGCCGAGGATATCGCCCAGATCTTCCGCAATCATGGCTTTGATCCCGAAGTCCAGGAATTTAACGCTCCTGCACCCAGCAGGCTGGCATTTGCCGTCACAGGCATTCTGTCTTTTGCCGGTGCCCTGCTTATGGGTATTGGCGGCAGCATCGGCTTAATCGGTGTTCTGCTGGCCATCGCCGGTGCCGTGTTGTATGTGCTCGAGCGTACCGGTCGCCCTGTTATCTCTCGCCTGGGCAAGACGGGCGTGAGTCAAAATGTCATTGCCTATCACAAGGCCACAGGTCCGCTTGCATCTCCGCGCAACCGTCCGGTGGTTGTTGTCGCCCATTACGATTCTCCGCGTGCCGAGCTCCTCGCTCGCGAACCGTACGCGCCGTATCGCGCGCTCATCGCCAAGATGCTGCCGGTCGCCACGATTGTCCCCGCTGCCGTCGCCATTCTGCGTATTCTGCCGCTCCCCGGCGCTCTGAAGGTTCTGCTTTGGATCGTTGCGATCCTCGCCTCTCTTGTAGCGCTCGCCAACGCGGCCAATATCATTGCCAACCGTTTTGTTCTTCCCTATACGTCCGGTGCGGTCTGCAATAAGTCTTCTGTAGCCGCGATGCTCGGTGTCATGGATAACGTTGCCCCTTACCAGGGCGAAAACGAGTTTCCCAACGACATTCCGTTTGATGACTATTTTGGTGAGCAAAAGCGTCGTGCCGAGGAGATGGCGCGCGCGGCGGCTGAGTATGCCGCTGCCCAGCAGCAAAACGACTACGGCAACACGATCGAGTACGAAGAGCCCTCCTACACCGAGGACGAGTTTGGCCAGCCGATCGCTCCCGAATCCGAGCAGGGCGAAGTTTTTGACGAGCAGATCGATGGCTTTGAGGGTGCCTCAGCTGACGAAACCCTGATTGGTGTCATTGCTCCCGAGGCTCAGGCTGAAGCCGAGGTTGCTGCCGAGCCGGTCGCGGATGAGGATGTCGTCGAGTCGATTGGGGCGCCCGCTGTCGCTGAGCCGAGCGAGCCCGAGCCCAAGCTGTATCGCAATGCTGCCGGTAATATTCGCTTTGGTTCTGATGCCATTCGTGCCTTGGGGATGCTTCCCGAGTCGTGCACGCTTGATTACGAAGAGGGCGAGGAGCCGACGATCGATCCCGCGCCTGCTTCGGTTGAACCTGTCGCCGCGCCTGCCGACGAGCCCGTCGTCGATACCGAGCCCGAGACGGAACCCGAGCCCAGCCCTGCACCCGAGCCGGACACCGCTGCACCCGCTCCGGTGGTTCAGGATGTGTACGACGATTCCGCCAGCGATTACGATGAGTATCCGCAGCGCGTTTCCTATGAGAGCGATACCGATTTTTCGGCCGATCTACCGGTCGCGACGCCCCATGCCGATATAGCATCTGCGTTCTCTTCGATTGGAGCCAGCGCTTCAAGCTTCTTTAAGGGCGCACTCGCTAAGGGTAAAAAACTTGTCGACGACCTTGAGGAAAAGCGTGCCGCTGCGCGCGAGGTGGCAGAGCAGGAGGCTATTGCCCACCAGCAGGCTGCCGAGGCCGAGCGTGAGCGTGCGGCGCGGGAATTTGAACAGCATGAGGCTGAGCAGCCTGCCGCTACGGAGGTCGCCGAGGCCACGACGTCCTTTGAGGCCCAGCAGCCAATCGACGCCACCGAGACGCTCGATGCCGCGAAGTTCGATGCCACGATAACGTTCGAGAAGCAGGGTACTGCCATCGCCGAGCCCCTTTCTGTTTCCGATGAGTCCCAGGATGCTGCAGATGAGATCGAGGCGCCCGAAGCCGAGCCGGCTGAGAGTGTCGATGCCGAGCAGGTTGAGAACGTTGACGCCGAGCCGAACACCGCCGACGAGATTGAAGCCGAAGCGACGGTCGTCGTTGAGCAAGAAGAGACACCGGTGATTTCTAACGCCGATGAGTCCAGGCCGTACTCTACGCAGATCTTTACCATGCCTGCCCCGAGCGATCCCGGCTCCACGGTTGCCAACCCCGCATCGGCGCAGGTCGAGACGGTTGATTCGCTCATGGCACAGATTTCATCCAAGGCCGCACCGCGTCCGCAGATGAATATCCCCGATCCCGCTTCTGTTCCGGTGCTCACACCTTCTTCTTCGCCGCTTGCCTCGGTCCCCGATCCGTCGCTGCCCTCGATGCAGCAGGCCAACGTCGCATCCCGCACATCCCTCTTCGATCTCCCCGACCCCTCGGCTCAGGCCGACGATCCTTTCGCGACAGCTCAGGGGCCCGAGCCCACGTCGGCACCGGTTGCCCCCTCCATGCCCGTTTCTTCGGGCGCCCAGCCCATCGAAACCATTTCTGCTCCCGTCGCCAAGGAGGCAAAGCCTCAGAAGCGTGGTCTGGGCGGCTTGTTCGGACGCAAAAAGAAGAATGAGCAGAACAGCATGAGCGACTGGCTGGGCGTCGAGGATGACTACGATGCCAAGAAGTCTGGCCGCGGTATCGGCTCTTGGGATAACTTTGAGGACGATGATAACGGCTGGAAGGGCGGTGCCACCTCTTCTGACGGCGCTTCTGCCGAGGACATGCTTTCGGCTGTTGCCTCCATGGGTGATGACGAGCTGCTTGGTCATGATATCTGGTTTGTGGCAACGGGTGCCTCGGATTGTGACGGCGCCGGTATGAAGGCGTTCCTCGAAGCCCATCGCGATAAGCTGCGTGGTGTGTTCTTTATCAATCTTGAGTCCATTGGAGCCGGTAGGCTTTCGGTCGTGACGGTCGAAGGCGAGCAGCAGTTGCTCAAGGGTGATCGCCGCATCATGAATCTGGTCAGCAAGGTGTGCAAGTCGTTCCACGTTGATTGTGGCGCGTTTGAGATGCCCTATGCCAAGACCGATGCCTATGCCGCGCTCGAGGCGAGCCGTCGCGCCCTCACAATTGCCGGTGTCGATGGCCCGCGTCTTGCCTGCGCGCGCACCGAAGACGATTTGCCGTACAACGTCAACCCGACGAACATCGCTACGGTGTCCGAGGTTGTCACCGAGGTCATCCGCCGTTCGTAGCGGACCTCTAAGGAGTTAGCGTGTTTTCATACATCAAACGCCATTGGCCCGTCTATGTGGTTCTGTTTTTGATCGCCATCGCTATGGGTTTGGGGGCCGCATATATCGTGGGCGCTAAGGGGTCGACGCCCAGGTCCACGATGAGCGAAGAGGTGGAGCAAGAGCAGAGTTTGGGTGCCGACGGCATTTCGGATGGCGATCTGGAACTTGTTGACGGCGGGTCTGCGTCTACGGAATAGCCTTTGGTTACACACGCCAGATAACGGGCGAGCCGGCATATCGGCTCGCCCGTTATTTCTACTTACTCCTCTTTTGATGCCGAGCTTAGCCAAGTGAGCCAAATTGCTGTGCCACCGGCGGTCAATAATGCGGTGAGAAAAGAGATGATGGGTGCATTGCCCGTATTTGGAAGATCCTGCGGAATGGCGCATTTTTGAACAACACGATCTTTATCGTGCGACTCGAGTTTTTCGCCTCCTCCGTTGCGGCAAAGGTCAACACGGGCACTGTTGGCGAGTGCGGTTTGGGGCGTATAGGATGAGGTTGCACACATCCGGATGATTGCTCCGTGTAAATCCGATTTGAGGGATGCCGTCGCATCATCAAGGTCGTCATGCTCGTCTTTAAGCCCATTGCGATTCCAAGAATCGTTGTCGCGCCGGGTCGTAAAGTGTGCGGAAACCGAGCCATACTCAAAGCGAATCCCCGTGATAACATCATCGTCCGAAAGCGTAAGGTCCTTTACTTCGAGGGTGGAAGACTCCGTGGTCGAGACATCGGCTTTCCAAAGACTCCAGCCATCGTAATCGACAATCCGCACATCCTCGCCCAGCCGCTCTTTGACCTCGGCTGTCTCGAGCCACGGGTTGGTGTGTTCATCGTCAAGTGTGGCGTTGGCCTTTTCCTTTATGCCCAACTTGTCTGCCGGTGACGTTCGATACCAAACATTGCAGAGCCCGTTTAAGTCACCGACGGCGATCGGGGTTTTAATGGCGACAAGTTTGGCCGTGCCGTCTTTGGCACATTCGAGATCGTCGGTGACGGTGAACTCGTCGACCCAGGTGCTCGATTCGTTTTGAGCGTCGATGGTGTAGGAATAGGAGCCCTTTCTGTCGGGTTGCGTCGCCGCCCGGTTTTTACCGTCGCCGTTCGCCACTGTTCCCTTTGCGGTTGGCCGCGCGATTTCTTGTCGCTTGTCGACGCTCCCCTTAATCTCAATCGGTGCATCCGTCATGGTTACGGCCTGGATCTTCCCCGTATCCTCGACTTCAAAGGATACGTCTTCAGCGAGGTCATAGGAGCGCGGGGACATTGTTTCGCGTAGGGTATAAGAACCGGGTTCAA
This sequence comes from Collinsella sp. SGI.180, assembly GCF_050313455.1. Taxonomy (NCBI): domain Bacteria; kingdom Bacillati; phylum Actinomycetota; class Coriobacteriia; order Coriobacteriales; family Coriobacteriaceae; genus Collinsella; species Collinsella sp. SGI.180. The sequence continues at coordinate 12,044 of NZ_JBNPLL010000015.1, read as the reverse complement.
GGTGCTCCACGCGATGGGGCTGCTCGGATGATATCCAAGAATCAATTTCTGTTCCATCGGCGTCGCATAAGACCAGTCGGGCGCCTTTAACTTCATGCTTGTCTGTCATATCGACCTTGGAGAAATCGACCTTGGTGTAATCATTAGGCAATTCGATCTGCGACTCGACCACGGGGACCTTCTGGTCGATATAAGTAAGCTCAACGATATGTGCTGTCCGATCAAGTAGATAGCCGTCGGGAGACTGGGTTTCAACGACTTCGTATCGTGCCGTTCCGCAACCCAGCGAAAGGTTGTCTACGCAAGCTTTACCCTGTTCATCAGTTGTGACGGCGGCAACGGCTTCACCGGCAAGGGCGGCAATGTGGCCATCGGGGCAAACGATATCGTCGGCAGCGCGAATTTCAAACTTGGCACCAGATAGGGCACTGCCGTCTACTGCGTCAGCCTTCGCGATCTCGATGCTTCCGGTTGCCGCGCTGTTGAAATACGAGACGGCGGCGATAGGTGTGAGATCTGCATCGGCAGGAATCGTCACCTTCAGTTCGTCGCCCACAAGGTAGGGCGCTTTGGCTGCGACTTCTCGTACGTAATATGTGCCCGGCTTGAGCGATTCTGGCAACGTGACGGTGCCGGTCGCATTGGTGGTAAAGGTGTTCATAACGTTGTGCGTCGGATACCAGCATGTTTGAGAGATGGGTTCACGGTTGCTGTTGAGCAGCTGAAAACTAAAGCCGGCAAGGGGGACGGAAGCTCCCGTCTGGGCATCGCGTTTGATGATTTGGAGATGTGTCGAAAGGGCGTGATTGTCCACTATGTACTGAAGCTTGGCTCCGTCGGCGATTTGCTCGGGCGCGATGGTCCAATCCTCTGCCCGCTTGAAGCCTGCGGGAACAGTTTCCGGAACCTCGCGAACGGTATACCCCTCACGATCGTAGGGGATGGCTCCATGGACGCCGTCCGGTCGTGTGCCCGCACCAAACCAGGCCTTGGGCTGGTCTTTGGTGGATGCGAAGCCATAAATATTTGTCGTCAATGTGCCTACGACCTGCTTAGAGCTGTTGCTGACGATTTCAAAGACGACGCCTTCCGCTGGCTGTTCTAATCCCGATTGCTCGCCGTTCCCGTAATCCTTGAACTTGGAAATCTCGAGGTCAAACGCAACATGAGTATTGGGGATGCGGCGTTCGAGCTCAACGACGCCCATGTCGTTTAGTTGATTGGGGCCGACCGTATAGGTCCAGCTGTCATGGGGGAGCAGGTAGCCCTCTGGTGCTTTCGATTCGTAGAGGGTAAAGGTTCCCAGGGGAATGCCGCTTAAGGTCGCCTGGCCATCGCCTTCGGTCGTGAAGGTGCGCGTCCACCCAGGGGTAGATTGCGAGACACAGGTAAATTCGGCTTTGGCGAGCGAGGTTCCCGCCTGCGCTCCGGCATTCGTGGCGGCATCGGTTTTGACGACACGCAGCGTGATAGAACCTGGCTGCTCGTTGATTGTGACATGTCCGCCGCTTTTTCCGGTGGTAAAGGCAATGCGATCGCGTCGGGACAGATAGCCTGTCGGCGCTTTGGTTTCGATTAGGTAGTATGCCGTGTTGGGCAAAAGTGTTGCCCGTGCACGACCGTTGCCGTCCATTTTGATGCTGCCGACGTGTTTGTCTGTGTTTTCCTCAAAGATGTTAAACGTCGCCCCACCTAACTGATACGTATCGTTCCCGCTGGTAATGACAGTGTCTGCAGATCTTTTCTCAAAGGATACGTTGATGGTGGGCAAAACGTAGAGCATATCCTGGTGCCGGCCTTCGTTAGAGACGGGTCCGTGATAGCGTCTGGCGCGATGCGGGTCGGCCTTAATATTTCCGGCTTTTGCGTTGTCGTAGAGCCAGCGCGCCGCCGCGACAACCTCGGCGTCTTGATCGAACTTGCCGCTTTTGGCAACGCCGGCGTTGTTTGTATACGCAAAAGAGCCGTCGGGGCGCGTGGTTCCTTTGAGCATCCACACGGCAATCTGGGTTGCGGCGCGGGCGCGTTCGGCCGTTAGGTTATGGCCGCCAAATGATGTGGCGGAGGGGTATCCATGGCAGATGACGGCGGCAAACTCGTTGTCGAGCCATGTCCAACCCTGATTGTAGGTCCGCCAGGGTCCTCCTGGGCTGCTGGGGCCGGGGCAGTCTTGGTTCATGCAGTAAGAAATCGAGGCGTCTTGTGCCTCGTACTTGCCAATGCCAAACGGTCCGCACATATCGCTGATGGTGCGGAAACTAAGCGTATCGTTTCCATCGACGGCGCAGGCGGTACCAGGCGTGGCGCAGGCTAGAAACAACAAGAGGAATAGGAGCAGCGGTGCTGTTGCGATTGCGCTGTGGACAGAGTGCGTGGGTGCATTGGACATGGCTGCTCCTTATCCTTTGTGCGCCGCGCTGGGAGATTGCGGCGCGTGGGATGAGATTAGCGCCGGGGGTCATACGGGTAAGTACCGCGAGCTGACCAAGAACTTGCCAAGTTCCCAACAGATGGAGACCGGTTTTAGATAATCAAACAAAAGAGCAGGTAGAAGACGGTGTAAAAAAGTTACTCGAGTCCCTGTTTTCGCAATTCGAGCAACAAGAAGATGATTTTCCATGCGTAAAACAAGGGTTGGCGCCCTTGTATCAAACAAGACAACCGCGTTATACTATCCCCCACATATGCGGGCATCGCCAAGTGGTAAGGCATCAGCTTCCCAAGCTGACACTCGCGGGTTCGAGTCCCGTTGCCCGCTCCAGTTAAAAGTACAAGCACGGCACCATCACGGTGTCGTGCTTTTTTCAATAAAGCGCCGGGACTCGAACCCGACAGGGTGTGAGCGTTAAGCAAACGCGAAGCGTTTGTAGCGAGCAGGTGAAGGCGCCGACAGGCGCCTGAAGCCGGTGCGGATTTGCGAAGCAAATGCGCGGATGTCCCGTTGCCCGCTCCAGTTAAAAGTACAAGCACGGCACCATCACGGTGTCGTGCTTTTTTCAATAAAGCGCCGGGACTCGAACCCGACAGGGTGTGAACGTTAGGCAAATGGCAAAATGTTAGGTTAATACCTGCTGCCTATACTTGCACCTGCGCACGGTACAATGGTTGGGTTACGACCAACGTGCCAATAACCAAAAAGGAGCCGCTATGATCGATCGCTATACCCGCCCGGAGATGGGACACATCTTCTCCCTCGAGAACAAGTACGCCATTTGGCAGGAGATTGAGGTTCTGGCCTGCGAGGCCCAGGCGGAGCTCGGCAAGATCGGTATTTCTAAAGAAGAAGCACAGTGGATCCGCGACCACGCCAACTTTGAGAAGGAGAAGGTCGACGAGATCGAAGAAGTCACGCGCCATGACGTCATTGCCTTCCTGACCAATATGAAGGAGTATATTGACGCCGATGTTCCCGAGGGCGAGCCTAAACCCAGCCGTTGGGTTCACTATGGCATGACCAGCTCTGACTTGGGCGATACGGCCCTGTGCTATCAGCTTACCCAGGCCTGCGACCTAATTATCGAGGACGTCAAGAAACTCGGCGAGATCTGCAAACGTCGCGCTTTCGAGGAGCGTAACACGCTCTGCGCCGGTCGCACTCACGGCATCCACGCCGAGCCTATGACCTTTGGTATGAAGTTTGGCTCTTGGGCCTGGGAGCTCAAGCGCGATCTGGATCGCCTTGAGGACGCTCGCAAGAACGTCGCCTTCGGTGCCATCTCGGGTGCCGTTGGCACCTACAGCTCCATCGAGCCGTTTGTCGAGGAGTATGTCTGCGAGCACCTGGGTTTGGTTCACGACCCGCTGTCCACGCAGGTTATCAGCCGCGACCATCATGCCTACCTCGCTGGCGTCCTCGCCACCACGGCGGCCACCTGCGAGCGTATCGCTACCGAGGTTCGCAATCTGCAGAAGACCGATACGCTCGAGGCCGAGGAGCCGTTCCGCAAGGGTCAAAAGGGCAGCTCCGCCATGCCGCACAAGCGTAACCCCATCACCATGGAGAAGGTCTGCGGCCTGTCGCGCGTCGTGAAGTCCAACGCCCAGGTCGCCTTCGACAACGTCGCCCTGTGGCATGAGCGTGACATTTCGCACTCTTCTGCCGAGCGCGTCGCCCAGGCCGATAGCTTTATCGCACTTGACCACATGTTCCAGTGCCTTATCCGCGTTATCGATGGCCTCCAGCTGTATCCGGCTCGCATGATGGCCAACCTCAACAAGACCCGCGGTCTCATCTTCTCCTCCAAGGTTCTGTTGGCCCTCGTCGATACGGGCATTACCCGTGAGGACGCCTACGCAATCGTGCAGGAAAACGCCATGGCGACCTGGCATGAGGTGCAGGACTGCGTTTCCGGCCCCACCTTCAAGGAGCGCCTCGAGGCCGATCCGCGCTGCACCGTCAGCCAGGAGAAGCTCGACGAGATCTTTGATCCGTGGGACTTCCTCACCCGCATCGATACGGTCTTCGATCGTCTGGAGCAGCTGAGCTTCGAGTAGGTTCGGGCATAACGTTAGCTTTTTAGGGCGCTTTGCTGGTAATGTGTGTTGCCGGTAAAGCGCCTCGTTGCATTCATGGAAAGACGGGGATAATAGTCGTCTCGAATGACATTCTGAGAAGGAGATCGCATGATTTCGTTTGATTACAAGCCCCAGGGCGTGTGTACTCGCAATATTCACCTCAATCTTTCCGATGACGGCAGCAAAGTGCTGGGCGTTGAGTTTACCGGCGGCTGCAACGGCAACCTCAAGGCCATCTCTAAATTGGTCGAAGGTGTTTCTTCCGATCGTGTGATTGAGGTGTTGGCCGGCAATACGTGCGGCACGAAAAAGACCTCCTGTGCCGACCAACTTACGCGTGCCATCGAGGCCGCGCGTGCCGAGATTGCCTAATGAGTATTTTTGATCGCGTTAAGAATGGGATAACGCGCCGAGGATTTGTGTTGGGTGGTGCTGCCGCGAGTGCTGCCACGCTGCTTGCGGGGTGCTCGAAAAAAACGGGCACCAGCGATGATGCTGCCGGTGAGCCGCAGGTTATCAAAGATGATTCCAAGATCATCTCGATTACCGAAGAGTATGAGGCCGTCGACATTGATCTTAAGCCGACGGCGTCGTGGACGTTGCCATTGGGGACGCTCCTGTATTACTGCGATGGCGGTTACGCTGCGGCGATGATGGCGCCCGCATCTGCGCTGCATGCCAACACGCTTGGCGTGTTCAACATGGGGGACGGCTCACTCACCACGTTGATTGACGATCCTGTCGAGGGTTCCGGTTATGCGTTTTACGACGTTCGCGCCACCGATAGCGTGTTTGCGTGGGTTGAGATGAACTACGCGAATTCGTCGTGGAAGCTCTATGCGCAAACCCTGTCGGGCGCGGCGCTTACTGGTAATGCCGTTGAGCTTGATCGCGGCGGTGAGGACTACGACCCTCCGCTGTTTACCGCCTTTGACTCGTCGGTCATCTGGTACAAGATGCCTTCGACCGGTGGCAATAAGACCGGCAGCGATTCATATTGCTACCGCCGTTCGCTCGATGAATCTAAAGCGGAGGCAATCTGGAAGTCGACAGGCCGCTTTGCGTCTGCACCGCGCGTGAGCGATGGCATCCTGACTATCTCACCCCGCGTGCGCAATGACGAGGGCGTCTACTACGGCATGACGGCGATCGACCTGACGGACGGCAACAATACCAAGAGGGCTCAGCTGGTCCTTCCTTCGTCGGTGTCACCTTTCGAGGCCGTATATATGGGCGATACGTTTGTGTTCTCCATTGAGGCGACCTATGCCGGCGTGGGCGGCCTGGGCAATATGGGTACCTACATTGGTAACGAGGGCGGCCCGTATCAATTTCTATCGCGCGAACCGCTCGCGTGCGCCGCCGGCAGGAAGGGCAAATATCTGGTTAAGGTTCAGGCATCGCATTTTCTGATCGATACCTCCGCTAAAACCTATGGTTCGCTGCTGTCGCCCGACCGCGCTCTCGAATATGGCGACTATCCAGCTACGGCGGGAAAATCGAATACGTTTTTAACCTATGCCACGGTGCGTAATAGCCAAGGAATTCCCGAGACGGTTACCGCTCGCCTGTTCTCTCTTTAGCGCCGAGGGGTTAAAAAGGCGCCAACGGGGGAATAAGCCCATTGTAACCGTGAGTACCGCCCGCCGAGCTGTCGCGCCCATGCGATGCCCGGTGGGCTCAGGTGCGTTAAAATGGGCTTGTTCTTAGCTAATTGAGACAGGGGGGCCGTGTTATGGCTTCAGATGCAAAAAAGATTCTGCTGGTCGAGGACGAGAAGGCGATCCGTGACGCTGTCGCTGCCTATCTCGAGCGCGAGGGCTACTGGGTTGTTGGCGTTGGCGATGGCCAGTCTGCGATCGAGGAGTTCGAGAAGCACCAGTTCGACCTGGTTGTGCTCGACCTTATGCTCCCCAAGATCCCCGGCGAGCGCGTTTGCCGCACTATCCGCGATACCTCGGATGTGCCCATCATCATGCTTACCGCCAAGGGCGAGATCGAGGATCGCATCATCGGCCTCGAGCTTGGTGCCGACGACTACCTGATCAAGCCGTTCTCGCCGCGCGAGCTCGTCGCCCGCGTTCGTGCCCTATTCCGTCGTGCTCACCAGGCAGACGAGCCCGCCGTTGAGGTACTCGACTTTGGCGATCTGGTCATCGATATCTCGGGCCACAAGATCTTGGTCGAGGGCAAGGAAGTTGATTTGACCGCTTCCGAGTTTAAGCTGCTTACCACGCTTGCTCGCCATCCCGGTCGCGTCTATAACCGTATGGAGCTGGTCGAGAAGGTGCTCGGCTACGACTTTGAGGGCTACGAGCGCACCATCGACAGCCATGTGAAGAACCTTCGCGCCAAGCTGGGCGACGACCCCAAGAAGCCTAAGTGGCTCTATACCGTTCACGGCGTCGGTTATCGCTTCGAGGCTCCGGCCAAGACCGATAAGTCGGACGAGAAATAGGTAAATCACATATGACACCTGCGCGCTTTGAAATCGGACAAAAGCACAAGCAGGAGAACGAGGCGGGTTCCAAGGCAAGTTGGAACACGCCTCGTTCCGATTCACGGCCGGCGATGAGCTATCCCTCGCGTATGGCTTTGGCTTTTGCCCTGACATCGCTCATGACGGTATTGGTGCTGGTGGGCGTTGTCTCCGTTGTGTGGGGCACCGTCTTTTCGGATTACACGCGCTCCAATATCGTCGAGATCGCCAATTCTGCTGCCGAAAAGCTTGCGACGTCGTATGAGGAAAACGGCAATTGGACTGCGGGCGAGCTGCGCACGGTCGCGACGTCGAGCTTGGTGTCCGACGACCTGGGTATGCAGGTCGTCAACAAAAAGGGCGTTGTCGTTTATGACGACTCATGGCCTTCGGCAAGTGCGACCGCCGATGTGCGCGAGAGCGAATTGCCGTCGAGCAGCTCGAGCGGTAAAAAGGCCTCGCATAGCCCGGTCTCGTCAGCGCCCACCGACTCCGATAGCGTTGCCAACGTCGAAATCGTTACGTCCTCTGGCGAGCATGTCGGACAGGTAAAGCTATGGGCTATCGGCTCCGACGCTCTGCTCACTAAGGCAGATTCTGCGTTTAGGGAGAAGACCTTTAACGCCATGGCTCTTGCCGCGGTTGTTGCAATCTGCATCTCGGTCGTTATCGGATCGCTCGTGTCGCGCATGCTTACCAAGCCAATTCATCGTATTACGAGCACAGCCAAGCAAATTCGCGACGGCGATCTGTCTGCTCGTACGGGCTTGCGCGGCGATGACGAAATCGACCAGCTGGGTGAGACCTTTGACGAGATGGCCACCTCGCTCGAGAAAGATATGAAGCACGAAAAGCGCCTGACCTCGGATGTCGCACACGAGCTTCGTACACCGCTCATGGCCATGCTTGCAACGGTCGAGGCCATGCAAGACGGCGTGTACCCCACCGACGACGAGCATCTGGAGACGGTCGCTTCCGAGACGCGTCGCCTCGCTCGTTTGGTGCAGCAGATGCTTGACCTATCGCGTATGGAAAACAGCACGGCTCCGCTCAATCTCGAACCGGTGGACATGGTTCCGTTCGTGCGATCGATTGTGAACGGCCAGGAGCGTCTGTTTGCCGACCGTGACCTTCGCCTTCGCTTTGCAGATGAAACCCAGGGGCACGACGATGTCGTCGAGGCCGATCCCGACATGATCACGCAATGCGTCATCAACCTCATGAGCAACGCCATGCGCTACACCCCCGAGGGCGGTTGGGTCGTAGTGTCGGTGCTCAGTGACCGCAAGCATGTCAGTATTGCCGTTTCGGATACCGGTATCGGTATTGCCAAGGACGATCTGTCGCGTATCTTCGGACGTTTTTGGCGCGCCGATGCCAGCCGCGCCCGCGAAGCTGGCGGCCTGGGCGTCGGCCTCGCCGTAACTAAACAGATCGTCGAGCGTCACCATGGCTACATATCCGTGGAGTCGGAGCTTGGAAAGGGTACGACTTTTACGATTCATCTGCCCCGCGAGCACACGGCGGACGCGGCATCTACTACAATGGAGCACTAGCTTTTCGCTATTCGGTGAAGGAGGGACCGCGTCCCTGCCGCTCCGAGTTTGCGAAAACGTGCGGTAAAGAACCCGCATTTCTGTCGTATTTAGGTAAGGAGTGACTCACGTGACAACGATGGAGCGTCGTCCGGATTCCCGTGGCAAGGTTCGTGATATCTACGATGCCGGCGAAAACCTGTTGATGGTCGCCACCGATCGCATTTCTGCGTTCGACTTTATTCTTCCCGACGAAATTCCGTTTAAGGGAGAGGTGCTCAACCGTATCTCGGCGTTCTGGTTCGACAAGTTTGCCGATATCGTCCCCAATCACCTCGTCTCCATCGATCCGGCGGATTTCCCCAAGGAGTTTGCCGAGTATCGTGACTATCTCGCAGGCCGCGCCATGCTGGTTAAGAAGGCCCAGACGATTCCTATCGAGTGCATCGTCCGCGGCTATCTGACCGGTTCGGGCAAGAAGACCTACGACGAGAACGGCACCGTCTGCGGCATCCAGCTGCCTGAGGGCCTGACCGAGGCCTCCAAGCTCCCCGAGCCGCTGTTCACCCCGTCCACGAAGGCCGAGATCGGTGATCACGACGAGAATATCTCGTTTGAGCGTTGCTGCGAGATCGTTGGTGAGGACATCGCCACGCAGATCCGCGATCTATCTCTTAAGATCTACAAGGCTGCCGCCGAGTATGCAGCGACCCGTGGCATCATCATTGCCGACACCAAGTTTGAGTTTGGTGTCATCGATGGCAAGGTCACGCTGATCGACGAGTGCCTCACACCCGACTCCAGCCGTTTCTGGCCTGCTGCCAGCTACGAGGAGGGTAAGATTCAGCCTAGCTACGACAAGCAATTCGTCCGCAATTGGCTCAAGGCCAACTGGGATATGACGGGGGAGACCCCGCATCTGCCCGCCGAGGTCATCGATGGCACGTCCGAGCGCTATCGCGAGGCCTTCCAGATCATCACGGGCTCCCAGTTTACAAGCATGAAGGAGAACGCGTAAGTGAGTACCCGCAGCGCCACGAACAAGCGCACGCAATCCCACGAGGTTACCGGGGTTGCGCGCAAGTCCGCCGCATCCGCCAAGCCAGCTCGTCAGGCAGCGAGTTCTGTTCGCGTCGTGCCGGCATCATCTAAGGCACGCCGCAAGGAGCTCGAGAAGGGCGAGAGCCTCGAGGGCCTCTCTAAAGAGGAGAAGCGCGCCCGCAAGGCTAAGCGGCGCGCCAAGGAGGACCGCATCTACACGGTGTCGAGTATCCTTCTCAAGCAGGATGAGGACTACACCAAGCGCCGCCGCATCTGGTGGGCCGTGCTTACTATCGGCATGGTGCTCGTCGTGGCCATTTGGTCTTCGCTGTACTTCGCTCCCGCTGGCATGGTGTCCAGCCCCGTCCAGATGGCCGGCATTGTTTTGTCCTACATCGTCATTCTGGGTGACTTCATCTACGACTTCGTGCGCATCCGTCCCTTGCGTAATATGTATCGCGCGCAGGCCGAGGGCATGTCCGATAACAAGCTCAACGCTATTATCGAGCGCTCGGCTGCCAAAGAGGACAAGAAGGCCTCCAAGAAGAAGTAGTAGCGTTACAATCTATAGATATCGCTAAGATATAAGGCGCGTCGTTTTTTGCGGCGCGCCTTTTTACTGTCCTGTAGATAGATGGAGTGGCACATGATTCGAGCTGCCCTGACGGTCGAAGAGGCTCTGGAGGGTATGAAGTCCCTGGAGCCCAAGATTAAAAATTATGCGCGTCTCGTTGTCCGCAAGGGCGTCAACGTTAAGCCCGGTCAGGAGGTCGTCGTTCAGTCTCCCGTCGAGTGCGCGTCATTTGCGCGCGTGGTGGTTGCGGAGGCTTATGACGCCGGTGCCGGTCACGTGACGGTCATCTGGGCTGACGATGCCGTGACGAGGCTTACCTACGAGCATGTCGAGAAAAGCTATTTTGAGCAGACTCCCGAGTGGAAGCGCATGCAGCTGGATTCGTTGGCTCAGGACGGAGCCTGCTTTATCTTTATTGAGGGCACGGACCCTGCTGCCCTCAAGGGCATCGATCCCGCTAAGCCTGCCGCAGCTTCTAAGGCGAGGAACATGCAGTGTAAGGTCTTCCGCCGTGGACTGGACTACAACATTAACCCGTGGTGCATCGCCGGCGCTCCGGTCGCTGCTTGGGCGCGCGAGGTATTCCCGGGAGACGCCGATGAGGTTGCAGTCTATAAGCTGTGGAATGCGATTCTGCACACCGCTCGTGCTGATGGCCAGGACCCGGAGAGCGACTGGGAGCTCCATGACGCCACATTCGAAAAGAACCTGCGCTTCCTAAACGATAATCAATTTGATTGCCTGCACTACACCGCTTCGAATGGAACTGATCTGACGATTGGAATGACGAAAGGCCATGAGTGGGCCGGCGGCAAGGGAAAAACTCCCGACGGTCACCCTTTCTTCCCCAACATTCCCACCGAGGAGGTCTTCACCTCGCCCGATCGTATGCGCGCCGACGGCATCGTGTACTCGGCTATGCCGCTCATTCACCACGGCAATAAGGTTGACGATTTTTGGATTAAGTTCGAGAACGGCCGCGTAGTGGACTATGACGCTCGCGTGGGTAAGGCAACGCTTGCGAGCATTATTGAAACCGATGAAGGTGCTGCTCATCTGGGCGAGGTCGCGCTTATTTCCAAGAACACACCGATTCGTGAAAGCGGCATTCTATTCTACGACACACTCTATGACGAGAACGCCAGCTGTCACCTTGCGTTGGGTGTCGGTTTTCCCGAGTGCATCGAAAGCGGGTATGACATGTCCAAAGAGGAACTTCTGGAGCATGGCGTCAACGTTTCGAGCACGCACGTTGACTTTATGATTGGCACGGACGACATCGATATTACGGGCATTACACCTGATGGACGTGAAATTGTGATTTTCCAGAACGGCCAATGGAGTTGGGAATAGTCTCAGACCGTGGTACAATGCCATCCGCGGGCCGTTAGCTCAGCTGGCAGAGCAGGGGACTTTTAATCCCAAGGTCCAGGGTTCGAACCCCTGACGGCCCACCATAGAATAGAAAAGCGACTGGCGGATGCCGGCCGCTTTTTTTGTTGCCGGTGCACGGGTTCGAACCCGAGAGGGCGCGGAGCTGAGGAAACGCGTCAGCGTTTGCCAGCGCAGCGCGCGAGGCGCGGAGGCGCCGAAGCGGCCGCCCGCGCAGCGGGCCCGAACCCCTGACGGCCCACCATAGAATAGAAAAGCGACTGGCGGATGCCGGCCGCTTTTTTGTTGCCGGTGCACGGGTTCGAACCCGATCTTCTCTATATATAAGGACGCCTGGCGGCCAAAACCAGCCTTTTACCGACAGGAAACCAAAACCAGATGCCGTTAGAGTAAAGTAGCGCACCAGAGATGACCGATACCTCAACACCTATAAACCAGCTGGTCATCGCCAATACCGGAAGCCGATGCTTCAGATATGACTTCAGTGGAACAGCTGAAGGATCAATTT
>NZ_JBNPLL010000014.1:0-58428 GCF_050313455.1 Collinsella sp. SGI.180 | reverse complement strand
GCTTGCCCGCAACGCCGTCTCTGCCAGTGAGAATGGCGAGTTTGATTCGTGCTTTCGCGTCGTGATCCTTCGGATCGACATGACGGGCGCTTCTCTTGGATGCGGACCGTGAGGCGTTTTCAACGCGCCTGATATACTCAGCCTTCATGCGCTTTTCTTCGGATCGCGCAATCGATTTGGCCCGCGCCGCGCTTTCGCGCTCCAGATTCGCCTGCGAGCGAGCTTGGGAGTAGTTGCCGGGGCGCATGGTGACGTGCCCCGACTCAAAGCACAGGCAGTCCTTTGCCAAGGAGTCGAGCAACGCACGGTCGTGCGAGACGAGGAGGCCAATACCCTTGTACTCGGCGAGTGCTTTGCAAATCTGCCTTCTGCATTCTGCGTCCACATGGTTAGTCGGTTCATCCATTGCCAGAAGATCGGGATTCTGCCAAAGCGCGACGGCTATTTGAATTTTCTTCTGCTCGCCACCGGAGAGCTCGGAAAAACGCCAGAGCATATCATCGGTGATGCGGAGCATCCTTCTGAGGTGCGTGGTCGCCGGGGCGAAGTCGCACGCAAAATCGAAGAGCATGGGCGGTTCGACTCCGGCTTCTTGCGCGCAATATGCGGAGACGAGACGCGGTGAAACGACGCCGCGATCTGGAATCAGAAGTCCGCACGCAATGCGGACGAAAGTTGATTTCCCGCACCCGTTGTCTCCGACGATGCCGTGCCAGCCGGGGGCAAATGTCGCCGACACGTTGTCGAGTGCGGGCATTGCGCTGCCAGGATATGCATAAGTAATATGGGAAAGAACGAGGGTGGTGGAGCTGTTCAAATTGGTTCTTGACATTGTGCCTCCTCGGCATGGGAGGCCGCGTTTTGCCGCATATGCTCTGATTGGCTCGTTCCGACCAACGTGAACGCCCGTCGACTCGAGTCAAGCTGAAAGAAAATGAGTCGACGGCAATGCTCGCAAAGGTAGTGTTTAGGATATACGAGGATCAGTGAAAAGACGATACGACAAATGTGCAGCCAGATTTATTCTTGGATAGATGGCAATTTGCAAATTGGCGTCGATATGTATCGTCTACAGCTTCACGAATCCTTTTCCTTTCCGGGGCGCTGGCTTGGCATATGGGCCTGCGCTGAATTCTTCCGTAGAGTCTAACAAAGCAATAATGCGGACGCAAGGAGGCGTTGCGTCTGAAAGCACGCCATTGCGTTGGACGCTTGAAGGGGTTTGCAAGTCGATTGAAAGAATACTAGTGCATCCGCTTCTTGTAACTAGCATGCGATGGTGGGCATCGTGAATGTTGAGCGAGGTCATCGACTTGATTTTTCTGGTGTTTGAGATATTAGCTTTCGCGATTTACCCTCCAAATTGCAGAGGTTTGAGACGACCGGAAAGGAATGCTTATGCTCGATTCTCCGTTCTTCAGCTACTGGGGAAAGGCGAAAGGAGTTGCTTTTCTCCATCACGGCAATATCGCATCGGGGCTCAAAGTCGTAAAAACGTCGTAAGGTACGCGATATGGTTCGCCGGGATCCTAACTAGCTAGGCATTTTTCTGAATCTGCAGATGTTCCCATGGCAGATAAACAGTACGCGTTGCATAGGGCGATACCTTTCATATAGAAGGCTGCTAAAGAGTCGAAGCCGGGCGCATGCCAAGTTTTATTTCTTGGCCAGTTTGAAGTAGCGCTCAAATATCAATTCGAAAACGTAATAGAACATCAATCGACTGTCGAGGTCCATGCTGCCCAAGCGGATTTCTTTTTGCACGGTGTAGATGGGGTAGTCGGCTAGTTTCGAGAGGGAATTTCGAGAAAAGCCGGTGAGCGTGACGACCTTGCACCCGCGCGTTTTGGCTATCGATGTGGCGTCAATAGACACCTGCGTCTCGCCGCTTACGGAAACGCTGAAGACCAGGTCGTTTTTGCCGAGGAGTTCTGCGTAATGCCTCATGACGTGGCGTTCACTGAGCGTGTCGGTATTCTTGCCCATTATTTTGAGCTTTTCAGCCATCTCGAGGCACGGGTATTTCGAAAAGCCCGAGCAGAAGAACACGATATGCGAGGCGTCCTGGATAAGACTCACAACCGAATCGATGACCCGGTCGTTAAGCAGATCTTTGGTCTGTACGAGCTGGGTATCAAGAGGAAGTGCCTCGATAGTGAATCGATTGCGATCGAGCGAGGCGGAATACGATTGTTTGAGCTCCGTAAACCCCGAGAAGCCAAGCTTGTGGGCAAGCCTGACGATTGTATTGGGAGCGACGAAGAACCGTTCGGCAACGCTCTTAAGCGTGACATCGTCAATATCATCACGCAGCTCGATGATGTAGCGCATGATCTCGCTTTCGAGATCGTTGAGCTTGCTCTCGCCAGCTCGCACATGATCATAAAAAGATTCTTGATCTTTCATAAGATGTTTCAGCCCCTCGCACCTCGCCGTACATATGGTACCGCTTTGTGTAGCCAGGTGAGAAATCGGTAATCGGTCAAGATTGCCTATTGCCCATGAACTGGGCAAACGCGCGTGTCTGCCTACACATATCTGTGTCGTGAGCGAAATCATGTGTCCCCGTTTCGCATTGGCCCACACGGGGACTTGCAAATGACCTTATGTCGCAAAATACCAATCGAAACGAAGCAAGCCGAGGACAGCCGCGGAGCCCAAGGTCTTCGAGAACACCGATCAGCCAACCCTGGAGGGACGGAACATGAAGGATAAGCTCAATATTGTGATCGTTGGCGGCGGCTCCACGTGGTGCCCTGGCATTCTTAAAGCCCTGACCAAGCACATGGACATTCTGCCGCTGAACCGCGTGATGCTCTATGACATCGATGCCGAGCGCCAGCGTCCGATCGGCGAGTTTGGCAAGATCCTCTTCGCCGAAGAGGAGCCCGGTGTGGAGTTTGGTTACACCACCGATAAGGACGAGGCTTACACCGACGTCGACTTTGTGCTCTGCCAGATTCGTACCGGCGGCTACGAGATGCGTAGCAAGGACGAGAAGATTCCGCTGCATATGGGAATCATCGGCCAGGAAACGGTGGGCCCTGGCGGCATGGCTTACGGTATGCGCTCCATGCATGACATGGTTGAGATCGTCAACGACGTTCGCGCCCATAGCCCGGAGGCGTGGATTATCAATTACACCAATCCGGCTGCTATTGTGGCATATGGTCTCGAGCGCGTCCTGCCCGATGAGCATCGCGTTCTCAACATCTGCGACCAGCCTGTCAACCTCATGCGCTCTTACGGTCGCCTGCTCGGTCGCGATATGAGCAAGACGGAGCCCGTGTACTTTGGCCTCAATCACTTCGGTTGGTTCAAGCACATCTACGATGAAGAGGGCCATGACCTCGTCCCGCAGATTAAGGAGTACACGGAGAAGAACGGCTTCCTTCCTGCCGATGCCGAGCAGCGTGACCAGTCCTGGCTTGATACCTACGCCATGGTCAAGGACATGCTCGAGGACTTCCCCGACTATCTGCCCAACACTTATCTGCAGTACTATCTGTATCCCGAGTACAAGGTCGCTCACCTCGACCCCGACTACACTCGCTCCGACGAGGTTATCAACGGTCGTGAGAAGCGCGTGTTCGCCGAGTGCGAGCGTGTTGCCAAAGTCGGCACCGCAAAGAACTCCTCGGTTGTGCAGAACGATGCTCATGGCGATATGATCGTGGAAATCACCTCGGCCATTTATCGCAACACCAATAAGACCTTCATTGTCATCGTGCCCAACAACGGCATTATCGAGGGTATGCCCGATGACGCCATGGTCGAGGTCGCGGCAAGCGTGGGCGCCAATGGCCCGCAGCCCTATGCTGTTGGCAAGATTGGCACCTTCTATCGCGGTCTTATGGAGAACCAGTACGCCTATGAGCGCCTGACTGTTGAGGCTTGGATGGAGGGTTCCTACGAGAAGGCCCTGCAGGCACTCACGCTTAATCGTCTGGTCGGTGACGCAAAGAAGGCGCGTAAGGTGCTCGATAAGCTCATCGAGGCCAATAAGGATTACTGGCCGGAGCTTAAGTAGCTAGTTCCATAGCGTTTGGTAACTGTTATGGGGCGTGTGGGTTGTAGAGCTGCACGCCCCGTTTCTTTAAGAGGGGTATCCCATGAACAAAGATGAGCTGCTGGCAAAGTTCCAGCGCCTGGGCAAAGTCCTCATGACGCCTGTCCTGATCCTGCCAATCGCCGGCATCCTTCAGGGCTTTGGCAATGCCTTTACCAGCCCCACCCTTACGGCGGCTGTTCCCTGGCTTGCTGCTCCGGGCTTTGCGATTTTCTTTTCGATTCTTAAGGCCGCAGCCGGCATCGTTATGAGCAACATCCCGGTTATCTTCTCGATTTGTCTCGCCTATGGCTTCGCCAAGTCCGAGAAGGCTACCGCGGCGCTTTGTGGCTTTTTGGGCTACATGTGCATGAACTCCGTGATGGGCACGTTCCTCACGGCGACTGGCGTTATCGATCCCGCCAATCTTACGACGGGCCAGAGCACGATCCTCGGTATCACCACGCTCGACACGGGCGTTATCGGCGGTCTTCTGGTGGGTGCAATCGTCGCATGGCTGCATAACCGTTACTACAAGATTGAGCTGCCTGCCGTGTTCTCCATCTTCAACGGCACGCGCTTTATCCCGGCGGTAACGCTGCTCTCATGCAGTGTCCTCGCATTGGTCATGTCCTTTGTTTTCCCGTTTATCCAGAACGCTCTCGGTGCGCTGTCCGAGTTCATCAAGACTACGGGTGCCTTTGGTGCATTTGTCTACGGCGCTGGCGAGCGCATGCTCCTGCCTTTTGGTCTGCATCACTTTGTCTATTTACCGTTCTTCTTCACGTCGCTCGGTGGCGTCGAGACCATCGACGGCCAGACCGTTCAGGGCGCTATCAATATCTACAACGCGATCCTGGGCTCTCCTAGCACGCCGTTTAACATCGAGGTCAGCCGTTTTGTCATGAACGGTAAGGTTATCTTCGCCATGTTCGGCCTGCCCGGTGCTGCACTCGCCTTCTACAAGACGGCGCTTCCCAAGAACAAGAAGAAGACCGCAGCGCTCATGATTGCCATCGTGGTGCCTTGCATCCTCTCCGGCATTACCGAGCCGCTCGAGTACTCCTTCCTGTTTATCGCGCCCATCCTCTACGTGTTCCACGCTCTCATGGCTGGTCTTGCCTATGCGCTGACCTATATCCTGCAGTTCAACGTGGCCGGCTCCGCATCCTTTGGCGGCCCGCTCTTGTCGTTGATCTTTAACGGCATTATGGGTGCAGCCAAGGGCTCCAACTGGCAGGTTATCCTGTTCCTCGGCCCCATCTACTTCGTGGTGTACTACTTCGTCTTCAAGTTCATCATTCTTAAGAAGGATCTAAAGACCCCTGGCCGTGAGGAAGAGTCTGGCGATGAGGCCGAAAAGGCTCCCAAGACCGTGATCAGCGACCTCATTCCCGCCATCGTTGAGGCAGTGGGCGGCGACAACAACATTAAGTCTGTCGAGGCCTGCTTCACCCGTCTGCGCATCCAGCTCAATGACTGTGACAAGGTGGTTGATGACGCCGAGTTTACCGAAAAGCTCGAAGCGCGTGGCATCGTGCATGTTAACGGCGGCGTGCAGATTGTCTACGGCAACATGGCATCTAACTACGCAACCCAGATGCGCGAGCTGCTGGGTATGGAATAAACGCCCCAAACACACGATCAAGATTAATACAGGTCGGCGTCCGATTCTTCAATCGGGCGCCGACCTGTGCTGTTTTGGGGCGAATGGGCAAGTACATGATGCGCTTGCTGCTCTCTTTTGGCACTGCCTATCGTGTATTCGGAAGCCTTGCGATGGTGAGGTGCGTTCTTTTCGGTCCTAGCGTGTTTGCGGCTAGCGCTGCGCCCGAAGTCGATTTGCACAGCTGATATACAGAGCGTTAACCGCGCTTTGTAGGCTCATGCCCTCTACCAGGGCGGTCGAGTACTCGCTGAGTGACTCCGCGCTTACGGGTAGCAAGAGCTCACGTGCCCCGTTGTTATCGAATGCCATGTTGCTCGATATCCAAATAACGCGGCAACCTCGCCGCTTGGCCTCAACGTAAAGATTGAAGATATGGCTCGTCTTCCCTGAGAACGATACAAAGACGGTTAGATCGTCGGGTTGGAGCAGACAGAGCGACGTCTCCTGTCCCTTGACGGAGCCAAATGAGAAGCACAGTCGGTTTACGCGGCTCAGCTTTTCGCAGAGTGAGCGGGCGACGAGATTGGAGAATGAGCTTCCGTATACGTAGACATTTTGCGCATCGAGAAGCCAGTCAACGGCCCGCTCGAGTCGATCCTCAGTGAGCAGGCGTTTTGTTTCAAGCAAAGAGGTCTCTACGATATCGAAATACCAGGGTATATCGATTTGCTTATGAGCCCTTGTCTCGGTTGTCTCACGCTGGAGCCAAGCGTTGAAGTCGTCAACTTGCTCTTTGAACGATCGAAAGCTCGAGCCGTTTACGCGCCTGCAGAAGCGCGAGATGGTCGCGGGCGATGTATTGCATGCGCGGGCAAGTTCTTCTATTGAGAGCTCTGGGACCTCGTCGTGATGGGAAAGGGCGTAGAGTGCGATGTGGGCGTCAAGGCTGCCGCCCTTCTCGACGTCTTCGATACAAGACCTGAGGTTCGAATAGACCTCGTACATCGACATTCAAATCACTCCAAACAATAATGCCCCGGAGCGGATATGCCATCTCCGGAGCATTGTGGTGAAGCTATGGGACGGATTTATTCCATGCCCAAGTATTCTCTCATTTCGACTTTGTAGACAGAAGCCTTATTGCCGTAAACGATCTGAACGCCGCCGCCAACGTGCACGATGGCACTGGCGCCGAGGTTTTTGGTGAAGACGCTATCGTCCTTGACCAGGGCGGTGTCTTTGAGGCTGAGCCTCAGGCGGGTGAAGCAGGCGTTGACGCCCGAGATGTTATCGGCGCCGCCCACGGCATCCACGATCTGCGGGATGAGGTCGCTTACCTGGACAGGTGCCTTGGAGTCGATGGCCGACGTGTCATCCGCTGCCTGCGTGTCATCATCCTCGCGGCCCGGGGTTTTGAGGTCAAATTTCTTGATAAAGGTGCGGAACAGCACGTAATAGATCCCGAAGTAAGCGATGCCGAGCGGAATAAGCCAGAACCAGTTGGAGCCTTTGTCGGCGTTCATGATGCCGTTGAAGATCCACGAGAGGAGCGGTCCGCCGAAGGCGGAAGGCCCGGGCACATTGAACTGTACCAGGTAGGTGAGTACATACGCGATGCCGCACAGCAGGGCGTGGACCACATAGAGTACGGGCGCTACAAAGAGGAAGGAGTACTCGAGCGGTTCGGTTATGCCCATGATGGCGGCCGGAATGACGGCGGCGATCATGAGGGAGCCG
The DNA here is from genome assembly GCF_050313455.1 of Collinsella sp. SGI.180. Lineage (NCBI taxonomy): Bacteria > Bacillati > Actinomycetota > Coriobacteriia > Coriobacteriales > Coriobacteriaceae > Collinsella > Collinsella sp. SGI.180. The sequence goes on along the minus strand of NZ_JBNPLL010000014.1, from coordinate 51,034 downwards.
ACCTTCTTTTTATTCTCGGGACGGGCACAGTGGTAGATGGCGAGCGCCGCCGCGGGCAGGCCGCACATGGCGAACAGCACCTTGCCGTTCATGACGTATTTTGAGATGTCGATGTCGTACATCATGCCGGGCGTGTTGAGCATGGCGTTGTAGATGTTGACAGCACCCTCGACGGTCTGGCCGTCAACCTGGATGCTACCGCCCAGAGAAGTGAAGAAAAACGGCAGGTAGATGAAATGATGCAGGCCGAAGGGCAGAAGCATGCGCTCGGAGAAGCCATAGATGAACGCGCCAAACACCCCGGTGGAATCGATGAGTGTCGAGGCGGCCTTTAGGCCGGTTTGCACAAACGGAAACACGAAGGCGAGCGCAACGCCCACCAGGCTCGCGAAAACGACGGTGAGGGCGGGGACGCAGCGTGTGCCGTTGAAGATGCCGAGCACCGGCGGAAGCTGCACCTTATAGAATCGGTTGTGGATCCACGCGACTACCAAGCCGATGATGATGCCGCCGAATACGCCGGTGTCGAGTGTGGTTACGCCCAGGATGGCGTTCTGACCGGTCTGCAGGTTGGCGGGATCGATGATGCCCAGCAGGATAAGCAGCTGACCCATGATCGTGTTCATGGTCATGTAGCCGATGAAGCCTGAGAGTGCGGCGGTCGCCTTCTCGGCCTTGGCGTAACCGTAGGCAATGCAGATCGCAAAGAGAACCGAGATGTTACCATTGATAACGTTGCCGGCTGCTTTGATGAGCGTGCTAAAGATCACCATCGGCTCGGTGCCCAAAAACGGGCAGAGCGAGATGAGGTTAGCATTGGAAAGGGCGGAGCCCAGACCGACCAAAATGCCGGAAACGGGCAGGAGGAGGACCGGCGCCATGAGCACCTTGCCGAGTCTCTGGAACTCGGTGTAGAGCTTGCTTTCTTTCATGATGTTCCTTCGATGCGCGGGGAGTTAGGACAGGGTCGGCCAATAATCGCCGTTCGCTTCGATCAGGTCGTCGAGGATTTGGCGCGCGACGGTAGTCGAAGGGACGGTCTTGTTGATTGCGATGGCTTCGAGCGCCTTCTGGTAGGAATGCTCGTAATATGCGTCGACGGCGAGCTTTTCGCTGGCATTCTGCTCTTCGATAAGCCCCTTGTAAAAGGTGGGGATAGCAGGCTGGCTGATGGGTTCGGGGCCCCAAGAGCGCAGGTAGGCGGGAACCTCGACCATGGCGTCGTCGGGCAGATTGGGGATGGCGCCGTTATTCTCGACGATTACGAGATAACGTTCGCACTTGTTGTAGGCGATAGAGGCGGCTGCGTCGACGATAAAGTCGCCAAAGACCGTGAAGCTCTGTACGGGGCTCTTGTAATTGGCGGGATCTGCCAGGTACTTGTCGTGCTCGGCAAACATCTCCTTCTCGCGTCCGTTGATGACGTTGTCGGCGCGCGTCCAGTTGGGGTCCATGTCATCTGCCATGTCTTTGGAGTACAGGTAGTACTGCAGGTAGCTGTTGGGCAGATACTCGGGATAGTCCTTCACAATCTTGACGTATTGACCCCAGGTGTGCATCCAGTCCTTGTCCTTGTGATGCTTGTCGCTCACGGCCATGCCGTGCTCGAGAATCATCTGACGAAGCTCCGGCAGACGATCGCGCCCCTGCTTGTCGTAGATTTTGGTAAACCAGCCAAAGTGATTGAGTCCAAAATACATGGGGTCGATATCGCGCCAGCTGGGAAGTCCAAGCATCTTAGAGTACGAGAGCAAGATAGCCGTGGGCATATCGCAGATGTTAAGGATATGGTCGTTGCCAAACTCGCGACGCGTGGCCTCGGCGACAACTGCGGCGGGGTTGGAATAGTTGAGGATCCAGGCGTCTGGACTGTATTTCTTGGCGTAGCGTACGAGGTCGAAGACGCCGGGGATAGACCTGATGCCATAGGAGATCGAACCGCCGGCGCCGCAGGTTTCCTGTCCCACGCAACCGTACTTGAGAGGGATGCGCTCGTCCTGGCGACGCATCTGAAGGCCACCCTGGCGGATTTGCGCGAAGACGAAGTCGACATCGGTGAATGCCTTTTCGGGATCGGTCGTCACGACAACTTCGATGTCAGGAGCTTCCTGCTCGATGAACTGCTTCATGATGTCGTAGACGAGATGCATGCGCTTTTCGTCGATGTCGTACAGGGCGAGTTTGCGCAGCGGTAATTCGTTTTTCTTCTGCAATAGGCTCTGGATGATGCCAGGGGTGTGGGTGCTGCCGGCCCCGGCGATTACAACTGCTTTCTTGTCCATGTGGTAAACCCCTTTCGTGTGGATTGACCATTTCAGACTACGAAAGCTCTACCTGCGATTCTATCGATTTTCAGATTGCGAAAAACGATAGCGATAATCTTAACAGGATGCGTTTTGCGTGGTTAAATAGCGCCGGGAAAGATACTGACTTGGGCGGCAGGCGACGTGTTGCACGGCTGCGGGAGCGAACGCCAGGCGGTCAAAAGATGGCGGGCGGTGCTGCGGCTTTTGGCTGCAATTGCGCTACCCGCGGCGACGCTCCCAGCGAGCCAACTTAATCGTCACCAGCGTGAGGGCCCAGGCCACAAGCGAGAACGCGGCGCCCACTGCGCCCACGTACGCAATGCCAACGCTGCTTACCACGGCGCCGCCCACCGCGGTGCCAAACGAAATGCCGACGTTAAACGCCATGGGCTCAACCGAACTTGCGAGTACCATCGACTTGGGATGGCGGCTGCGTGCCACGTCCATAAAGTGCGTGATGCACGACACCGAGAACAGGTACATGAGCAGCGCCAAGCTAAAGACAAAGACCAGTGCGAGCGGCATGGTGCCGCCCACAGCAAACAGCCCGAGTAACGCTGAAGCCTGCAGCACAAACGTCACAAGCAGCGCCTTCATGCCAAAGCGCGCATCGATCCATCCGCCCAGGATGTTCGAGATCAGGCAGAACACGCCATAGACCATAAGCGTGGTACTCGCCTGAACAGTGCCCATACCCAGCATCTGCTCAAGATAAGGCGTAACGTAGCCGTAGAATACGTAGACCGAGCCCACACCAAACAAAAAGATGAGCATGCCGGTGATGATGCACGGCTCGCATAGCAGACCCGCCTGCTCGCGAAAGGTGGCAGGTTCGTCGGTCTGTCCGGCGCGCGGCATAAACATCACGAGCGCTCCGCATATCAGAACGGCAAAGGCAAGCGTGCCGTACATGGCCACGTGCCAATCGAGCGTGTCGGCCACAAACTTGCCGATCGAAGTGACAAAGACCATTGCCACGGAAAACGCACCATATACCACCGAGATGGCAAGCGAAGTTTGCCGCGGGGACAGCAGCTCGGGGATGTACGTCACGCCCACGGCGAGCAGCGCGCCCGAGACAGAGCCCAAGATGATGCGCGAGATAAAGAGCACCTGGAAGTTGGGCGCTAGTGCCATGACTAGGTTGCCGAGCACAAAGACGATGCTATAGCACACGAGCAGCTGGTAGCGGCGAAAACGCCCCGTGCTGAGCGCGAGCACCGGCGTCGCGATAGCGTAGACAAGCGCAAACACGCTGATGAGCTGGCCCGCTGTGGCAAGCGATACGCCGAGTTCCGTCGCCAAGTCACTTTCGATGCCGATGACCACGAACTCGGAGCAGCCGAGCGAGAATCCCAACAGCACGAGCAGCGCCAGGCAGAGCTTGCTGCGCGCGGGGGAGAGCGCGGCGGCGGTTGACTTACATTTAGGCGTGGTTGCGGCGGCCAAGGTTGTCACTCCAATGTCGCATAAATAAGCGGGATTCAATCCCTGCAACTCTAACAGAATGTGGCAAAGGGACAGTTTCTTTGTCACATGGCGAGCTTGCCTGTATAGTCGCAATACAGGTGAAGATGGTCTCAGGTACATCGCGGGTGACAGGAGATCCCATGGGTATGCACACGACAAAGGTTGCAGTGGGCGAGGGCAAGTTTGCGCTCGAGGCCCAGTTGACGGTGACGCCGCGGGGCATAAGCGTCTCGAACAGGGCCTTCATGCCAAAGCATACGTTGATCTAGCTGCACAGGATATTGGAGGGCAGACAGAGCGCACCGTAGACCATAAGCATGGTCGAGATCTCGAAGGCGTCCATGCCGAGGACCTGCTCAAGATAGGCGTAACGTAGCCATGCAGGGGCGGGAGCTTGCGGACGAGATTCAGGTCAAGGCGGACGTGGAGAGATCCCTTATCGGACGGGGCGGACGCAACAACGTCTATTCCGCCACGCTCGCGCGGGATATATGATGTCCGCCCGAAGCTATTGAGCGCTATTCCTCAAAATCGGAAATAATTCAGTTTTGAGGAATAGAGACGCCCGCTACGCCTCACTGGTCCCGTCCTCGAGCGGCTCGACGTTGAAGTCCTCGCAGACGTAGTTGACGAATTCGCGCATGACCGGCGTGAGCACTTCGTCGGCGTGCCATACGAACCCAAGCGTGGAGTAGAACGGCTTCTCAAAGGACACGATGGAGAGGTCACAGGCGAGATAGGTCGAGGCCAGGCGCCGCGGCAGTACGGAGATGCCCATGTTGTTCTGCACGGCCTTCATGAGCATGCGGTGACGTGAGTGGTGGAGCGGTACGTTGGGGAAGAACCCTTCTCGCTCGCAGATACGTCGGAAGATCTGTGTGACATCGGACTTTTCCTCCAGCAGCATGAACTCCTCGTTGCGCAGTTTAGAGACGCTTATCGTATCCACCTGTGAGAGCGGGTGCTTGCGTGAGCATATGAGCACCATTTCGTCGCGCACGAGTGGTACAAACGAGTATTTTTCCATATCGAGCATGTCGCCGCGCGCGATGGCGAGGTCAATCTTGTGGCGGTCGAGCTTGCTGATCAGGTCCTCCTGACTACGCTCAAAGTACTCGAGCTGCACGGAAGGGTTGCGCACCCAGTACGAGCTGAACGAGTCGGCGAGGCCGTACTCTTCGATGAGCGGCAGCGATCCGATACGTAGGGGATACGTGGAACCCTCTCGGTACATCCTGAGGCGCGCCACGGCGCGCTGGTACTCGGGCAGGGCCTTACGCACATAGGAGTAGAAATCGAAGCCAGCCTGCGTAAGCTCGACGCCGTTTCGCGTCTTCTTGAAGAGCTTGACGCCCAGCTCCTTTTCCATCTGCGACATCTGCTTGGAGAGTGAGGATTGCGAGATGAAGAGCTTGTCCGCTGCGTCGGTGAACTTGCCGGTATTCGCCACGGTCTGAAAGGCCTCGAGCTTTCTGATATCCATGTCTGCTCCCAACAAAATGATATGGATAGGAAATGGGGCGGTTATTCCATCCGGCACATTTGCCAGTGTATTTGAGCACCACATTACTCGGTTGACATGGCGTTTATGCGGACCTTTTCCCATTTAATATGAAAATAGGGAATAATCAAATCCCCGTTCCTGCGTTATTCCAAAGCGGAAAAACAGTCTGCATTAACGGAATAGAAACATTGACGGACGCGATCGATACTGGAGCCAAGTTAACCGGAAGTTCTCGGAAAGGAGCTTTCATGTCAAACAAGGTGTACCAGGATCTTCGTTCCTTCCTCGCCGTGCTCGAGGAGGAGGGCCAGCTCGTCCATGTGACCGATGAGGTTCTCCCCGAGCCGGATATCGGTTCCGCCGGTCGCGCCGCCAGCCGTATGAACAACGGCCCCGCGGTCATGTTCGACAACATCAAGGGCTATGGCCCCGGCCATTCCGTCGTCACCAACGTCCACGGCTCTTGGGCCAACCACGCCCTCATGATGGGCATGGACAAGAACACGTCTACCAAGGACCAGTTCCTCGAGCTCAACCGCCGCTGGGACCTGTTCCCCGTCAAGCCTAATGTGGTCGCCCACGATGACGCCCCCTGCAAGGAGAACGTCATTGACGGCGCCGAGAACGTCAACCTGTTCGACCTCCTGCCGCTCTATCGCATCAACGAACAGGACGGCGGCATGTTCATCGGCAAGGCGTCCATCATCACCGGTGACCCTTCCGACCCGGATAACTTCGACAAGATGAACGTCGGCACCTATCGCATTCAGGTCAAGGGTGCCAACCGCATCGGCATGCAGTGCCTGGCCATGCACGATATCGCCAAGCAGCTTGCCGAGGCCGAGAAGAAGAACGAGAAGTTCCCCATCTGCGTTACGCTCGGCAACGCCCCGCTGGTCACCTTCATGGCCTCCACGCCCGTCGGCTACACCCAGAACGAATATGAGTTCGTCGGCGCCCTCAACGGTGGCGTCCCCGCTGACATCGTCAAGTCCGATCTGTACGACCACCTGTATGTTCCCGCCGGCTCCGAGGTTGTCCTCGAGGGCTACATCGACCCGCGCGTCCGTACTTGCGAGGGGCCGTTCGGCGAGTTCCCCGGCTCCTACTCCGGTTGCCGCGCTCAGTGCGAGGCCGTCATCACGCATGTGACCTATCGCACCAACCCGATCTTCGAGAACATCTACCTGGGCATGCCCTGGACCGAGATCGACTTCCTCATGGCACTCAACACCTCCGTGCCTATCTATAAGCAGCTGCATGACGAGGGCTTCCCCGAGGTCGTTTCCGTCAACGCCATGTACACCCACGGCTTCACCGAGATCATCTCCATCAAGCCTCGCTACGGTGGCCATGCAACGGGCGCTGCCTTCAAGCTGCTCTCCACGCCGCACGCTATGCCGTACTGCCACAACGTCATCCTCGTCGACGACTACGTTGACCCGTTCGACCTCAACCAGGTTATGTGGGCCCTTTCGACCCGCGTGCGCCCGGACAAGGACGTCAAGGTCATCCCCAACTGCGCCGGCATGCCGCTCAACCCGTCCGAGGAAGTCGCTGGTATGACTGCCAAGCTCATCATCGACGCTACCACGCCGGTCGATCCCGAGCCGCTCACCCGTTCGGTCGAGCTCCTGAAGGATCCCGCCAAGACCGCTGAATACGCCAAGATCATCGCCGATCTGATGGCTGCTAAGCAGTAAGCGTCCCTCTCTCTGCCGTAACTGGGCGCGTGGATTTTGCGCGCCCATGGGCGGCAGCTTGGTAAACCACGTCCCAAAGGAGGATAAAACCATGAAGTGCCCGCGTTGCGAACATGACCAGATTTCAACGATCGCCAAGTCGCCTATCGAAGGCGTTTGGGAAGTCTATCAGTGCGATCGCTGCTTCTATTCCTGGCGCTCGACCGAGACCCCTCACGTCGACGACGTGTTTAAGCTGGATGCCGACAAGATTGCCAAGCTTCAGGTAATTCCGCCGGTTCCGCCGCTGGAGGTCTAAAGACCAAGGGGTCGCACCTCATCCGAGGCTGAGGTGATGGGTAAATCAGGCATACCCATCGTTTCGGCAAGCGGTATCGGGCCGCGAGGGCATACGCTCTCGCGGCCTTTTTGTGTATGGAGGGGTGCATGTATCGAGCGTTATGCGCAACGATATCCCGGCCTTGCGGCATCCGTTGAACAAGATGAAACGCTCGGTTTGAAAGAGTGTCCCGGAACTATTTAATTTGGTCCTACTCGTTATAGCTCGTGCAAACGAAGTCGACGAATTCCATGGCTGTTCTGCTAAGGGAGACCTCGGGCAGCCAGGCAAAGCCGACGGTTGTCTCGATGGGCTCTTCAAACGGGACGCAGACGATATCGCTCGCATGGATGGGCGTGGCCATGCCGCGCGGCATGACGGTGGTGCCCATATTGCGCTGCACGGCCTTGAGCAGCATCCAGTGGCGCGAATGCGTGAGCGGAACATCGGGGTAGAACCCGTGCTCCTTGCAGGCGTTGATGAATACCTGGGAAAGATCGCTTCGCTCGGTGGGAAGGATGAACTGCTCGTTTCGCAGGGATTCAAGATCGATGCTCTTGCGATGCGCCAGGGGGTTGTGCTTGTTGAATACGACAACAAGCTCGTCGGTCAAGATCTTGCGCGTCGAGAACTGTGAGCGATCGAGCATGTCGAAGCGGACGATGGCAAGGTCGAGCTTGTTGCGTTGCAGCGCGTAGACAAGGTCCTCCTGGCTGCGCTCGGAGAATTCAATCTGTACCCCAGGTTTTTTGGACCAAAACGAGCAGAGGGTATCGCTGATGCCGTAGTCCTCCACAAACGGCAGGGAGCCAAAGCGGATGAATGCTTTGGTACGCCCCTTGCAAGCCTCGATGTGCGCCAGCGTGCTTTGAAGTTCCGGAAGCGCATGGCGCGCGTAGTAGTAAAACTCCCAGCCCGCCTGGGTGAGCTCGACGCCGGTGCTCGTCTTTTTGAAGAGCGGGGTGCCGATTTCTGCTTCGAGCTGCTTCATCTGCTTGGATAGCGCCGATTGCGAGGTATAGAGTTTCTCGGCCGCTGCCGTGAACTGCTTTTGAGAGGCCACGCATAGGAACGCTTCGATTTTCTTGAAGTCCATACTGCCTCCGTTTGCAACGAGCGGTTTTTGCACAATTCCATGATAGGGGGCGCAAGCCGCTCGATTTCTTCCACTTTAGACAGTCGCTATTCCAAATTGTGCATAACAGACCTGTGAGGACAGGGGTTATGCCTAATCCGGAATAGCGGTAGAACAACGACGAATTTATCAGGCTCTTCCATCGCGTTTATATAAGAGGCAACGCAAACCCTCATAGATGGGAGAGTACACATGACCAAGGTTTATCAAGATTTGCGTTCGTTCCTCGACACGCTTGAGGAGGAGGGGCAGCTTCTGCACGTTACCGACGAGGTACTGCCTGAGCCCGGCGTGTCTTCTGCTTGCCGCGCTGCCGCCCGTATGCAAAACGGCCCCGCTGTGATGTTCGACAACATCGCGGGCTATCCCGAGGGTACACGCATTGTCACCAACGTCCATGGTTCTTGGGCAAACCACGCCCTCATGATGGGCATGGATAAGAACACCCCCACCAAGGAGCAGTTCTTCGAGCTCAACCGCCGTTGGGACACCTATCCCGTGGAGCCCAAGATCCTTTCTCGCGATGAGGCTCCCTGCAAGGAGAACACGCTCGATGCCGCCTCTGGTGACGAGATCGATCTGTTCCACCTGCTGCCGCTCTATCGCATCAACGACCAGGATGCAGGCTGCTACTTCTCCAAGTTCGCGCTGGTCTCTGCCGATCCGGACGATCCGGATAACTTCAACAAGATGAACGTGGGCACCTACCGTATCCAGATCAAGGACAAGGACACTCTGGGCATCCAGGTTATCCCGTCTCACGATATGGCCGTTCACCTCAAGAAGTGCGAGGCTCGCAACGAGCCGCTGCATATCGCCATCGCCCTGGGCAATGCCCCGCTTGTCACCTTTATGGCCTCCACGCCCATTGGACACGAGCAGAACGAGTACGAGTTCGTGGGCGCCTTGAACGACGGCGTGCCTGCCGAGATCGTCCGTGCCGATACCGATGAGCACCTCTTCGTTCCCGCTGGTTCCGAGGTCATTCTCGAGGGCTACATCGAGCCTCGCGTCCGTAAGATTGAGGGCCCGTTTGGCGAGTTCACCGGTTCCGTCTCCGGCGCCCGCCGTCAGCTTGAGGCAAAGATCACGCATGTGACCTATCGCACTAACCCCATCTTCGAGAGCCTCTATATCGGTATGCCTTGGACCGAGTGCGATTACCTGGTTGCCCTTAACACCTCGGTGCCGCTGTTCAAGCAGATCCAGAAGGATATGCCCGAGGTCGTGGCGGTCAACGCCATGTACACCCACGGCATGACTGAGATCATCTCCATGAAGCCCCGCTATGGTGGCCAGGCGGCAACGGCGGCATTCCGCATCATGAGCACTCCGCACGGCGCTCAGTACGCGCACAACGTGATTATCGTCGATGACTTTGTGGACCCGTTCGATCTCAACCAGGTTATGTGGGCGCTTTCCACCCGCGTGCGTCCGGACAAGGACGTCAAGGTTATCCCCAACTGCCCGGGCATGACGCTCAATCCTACCGAGGAGATCCCCGGCATCACCGCAAAGCTTGTCATCGATGCTACGACGCCTATCGATCCTGAGCCGGTTACGCGCGAGGTCGAGATGCTCGGTGACCCCGCCGAGACGGCCGATTACGCCAAGCTGCTCGCCGAGCTGTGGGCCGCTAAGAACAAGTAAGCCTGCCGCTTGACCCTGATGAAATCACCCTAAAGGAGGACTAGCACATGAAGTGCCCGCGTTGCGATAGCGAAACCATCAAGACCATCTCGACCAGCCCCGTTCCGGGCGTCTGGGAGTATTACGGCTGCACTACCTGCCAGTATTCGTGGCGTTCCACGGAGCATCCCGTGGTTCACGACCGCTTTAAGATCAAGCCCGAGGACATCGATAAGCTGCCCATCATGCCTCCCATTCCGCCGCTAGAGAAGTAATCGGGCAGAGTCGCCTTTTTAAGATCTAAGGCCGATTCCCCAATCGCCCCCTTATAAACGTCGGCCGCCGGCATTGGTTGGCGGCCGGCTTTGAAGCCGAGGCGGCAATACCCTGCCAAATCGATGCGTTCGTACAAAAAGAAGAAAGAAGGTGAACCCATATGGCAGAGGCTGTGAAAAACAAGTACCTCACAAAGCGCTATATCGGTTTTTTCGTGGCAATTGCAGTGTTCCTGCTCATCAAATTCGTGCTGCCGCTCGACAGCCTGGGGTCTACTGCTTTGAGTGAGGGCGGAAAGAACTGCTTGGCGCTCTCACTTGCCGCGGTCGTGATGTGGGCATGTGGCGTTGCACAGCCCGGTTATACCGGCATCCTGTATTGCGCCCTACTCGTGTTGTTCCAGGTTGTTCCCGACGAAACGGGTGCCCCCAGCATGGCGGCAACCGTTGCATCTGCGTTTGGTGGCTGGACTAAGGGCACCATGTGGATCGTTGTCGGTGCGTATCTGGTGGCCGGTGCTGTTAAGGATTCCGGCCTGGGCGAGCGCATCGCATATGCGTTCATGCTCAAGTTCGTGAAGAACGTAAAGTCGCTGATCATCTCGATCTTCGCCCTGACGTTTGTTCTCTCCCTGCTCATTCCGCACCCCTTCCCGCGTTGCTTCCTCATCTTGGCGGTCGTTTCGGTTATCGCTAAGTCCGCTGGCTACAACGACGAAGATCGCGGCAAGCTCGGATTCATCATTTTCGCCGCTGCTATTCCGTGCTCCATGTTCTTTATGACCGGTGATTCCACCCTCAACCCGCTTGTTGCCTCCTATGGCGCTAACGGCGGCGCCTCCATTGGCTTTGTTGAGTGGTTTACCTACATGAGCGTCCCGATGGTCGTTGCTACGCTCATTGTTATGACCATCTGCCTGGTGCTGTTCAAGCCCTCCAAGGAGCTTGTCTACGATCGCGAGAAAGTTCTTGCCAAGCAGGCCGCTCTCGGCAAGCTCACCGAGCGCGAGATCCGCACCCTGGTGTGGCTCGTCAACGCCATCGCCCTGTGGCTCACGGTCTCCGGCGACTACCTGGCTTGGGTCACCCTGGTCATCGGCGTCCTCATGGCCATGCCCGTTATCGGCGAGGTCCTGACTCCGGCTTCGTGGTCTGCGGTCGACGTCAAGACCCTCATGTTCCTGACGGCGGCTATGGCAATCGGCACCGTGGGTGGCGCCACCGGCATGAACGCCTGGATCGCCGACGTCGTGCTCCCCAGCACGGCCCCCACGAACCCCTTCCTGTTCGCGCTGCTCGTCTGCGCCATCACGATGGTCATCCATATGTTCATGGGCTCCGTCATGGCCGGCCTGGGCATCTGCGTGCCCGCGTTCCTCACTTTTGTTCAGGGTACGAGCGTGACTCCGCTGGCGGTTGCTCTTATCGTCTACACCGCAATCAACCTCCACTACATCTTGCCCTTCCATAACCTGGCTATCCTCGTTGGCGAGGGCAAGGACGCCGGTGGCTACACCTCCAAAGAGGCCACCAAGATGGGTATTCCCATGACACTGTTTACCTTTGTTGTGGTGCTTGTCGAGGCGGCATGGTTTGGCGCCATGGGCATTATGTAAGCGCCTGACATAATAAGAGAACTACTCTCTTTTCCCAGCCGGACGGTATGCCTGATGCCGTCCGGCTTTTATATGCCGGACCCGAGACGAGAGGCGCCGTTCGCAGAAGGTGACCTTGAACGTATAGCAGGTATATAGTCGAAATTGATAGCAGATAAAGCGCATCGGAAAGGACATGCCATGAAAGAGGCTCCCAAAAGCAAGATGCACACTGCGAATGTTCGCGTGGGCGAGGGTAAGTTTGCGCTGGAGGCCGTGGTAACGGTCACGCCGCGCGGCATCATCGTCTATGCGTGCTCGCCCGAGTATGCCCATCTGGGGTCCACGGCGCAGGCTATTCCGCGCCCCGAGCCGGGAAGAACCGCCACGGTGAGCATCCTGTCGGTGCCCTGTCATCGCGACGAGATTCCGGCGCACGACATCTGTGCGGCGCTCGCCACCGAATTCAAGATGCCCTGTACCTGCTCCACGGGCTTTCATGTGGAGCATGCGAGCAAGGATGACCTGCAGACCGTGCTTGACACGACGGCGGAGCTCATCGATGCCCTTAAGAAGCACGTTGCTCGCGTGATGCGCGCAACGTGGGACGAGGCCGACGAAGTGCTTGCCGTGCATGAGGACGGCAGCGTGATCGGTCCCGTGGACCGCATAAAGGCCCATGCGGGAGAGGGCGTCTTGCACCAGGCGTTCGAGACGTTTTTGGTGGAGGGTACGGGCGATGACGCCCGTCTGCTGCTGTGTCGCCGCAGTGCGCTCAAGCGCCTATGGGGAGGCGTGCTTTCCGATAGCTGTGCTGGCCATCCCGAAGTGGGGGAGGAGCTGGCGGCAGGGGCCGCGCGTCGCTTGCAGGAAGAGTGCGGCCTGACGTCTGAGCAGGCTCCGCTCAACCAGCTGGGGCACATCGTGTACCGCGAGGACCACGGTGACGGCAACTGCGAGTGCGAATGGTGCGCCGTCTTTGCCGCGCATGTCGATGCGGGTGCCCTGCGCGTAAACGAGCAGGAGATTTCCGAGGTGCGTCCTGTGCGCCTGGGCGAGATCGACGCCTATCTCGCGGGGCATCCCGAGCCGCTTGCCCCTTGGACGCGCTTGGCACTTGAGGATGCGGATATTCGCGCGAAGCTTGTCGAGCTTTGCCAGGAATAGAGAAGGGAAGGTCCGTCCATGAAGCTTTCGTTCGATCATTCGGGTGTGCCCGTTTCGGAGAAGCGTGAGGGCATGCGCAACGCGGAACCCATGAAGCTGTGGGTTTCCAATCCCGCCGATTCTCCCGATAGGGTCGAGTACCTCTATTTTGAGGAGGGGTCGCCTGCTCCCGAGATCATGAAGACGCACTATCATGTCGCATTTTTGACAGACGACCTCGACGAAGCCGCCGCTTGGTGCGACGAGGTCATCCTCGGTCCGTTTGAGGACACGCCGGAGCAAGATGTGATGTTCGCTCGCAAAGACGACGCTTTGATCGAGTTTTGCTGCAGGAAATAGCCTGCTCCTGCGATGGGCCTAGCCACAATGCTTTGTTATAGAGCGCGGTGCCGCAAGGTGCCGCGCTCTTTTGTATCGAGGCGCCGGGCTTTGACGCCAGCGTTGTACACGCCCTGTGAAATCGCCTTCTCAACGGTTTATTTTCGCAGGTGAACGGTGTTACTCGGCTCTTTTTCAGGTCACTGCTTGCACGTACAGCGACTATACGCTTCTACACTCCAATCAACGGACCACACGAGTGGTCACCTTTTGCATTGGAGGTAAACATGGCAAATAAGGTCACTGATTTCCGTAGCGCTGTTGAGCTTCTGGAGACCATCCCTGGTCAGCTGGTCACGACTGATGTCGAGGTCGAGCCCCGCGCCCAGCTCTCTGGTGTGTATCGTCATATCGGTGCGGGCGGCACCGTTATGCGTCCGACCAAAGAGGGCCCGGCGATGATCTTCAACAACGTGAAGGGCCATCCGGGCGCTCGCGTTGCCATCGGTATGCTCGCCAGCCGTACGCGCGTCGGCCATCTGCTCGATTGCGACCCCAGGCGCTTGGGCTTCCTGCTCAACGACGCTGTCAAGAACCCCATCCCCGTGCAGAACGTTGGGGCTGACGAGGCCGTTTGCCAGGAGGTCGTCTACAAGGCAGACGATCCCGATTTCGATATCCGCAAGCTCATCCCTGCTCCCACCAACACCGAAGAGGACGCCGGCCCCTACATCACCATGGGCATGTGCTACGCCTCCGACCCCGAGACGGGCGAGAGCGACGTGACGATTCACCGTCTGTGCCTGCAGAGCAAGGACGAGATCTCGATGTACTTCGTCCCTGGCGCTCGTCACCTCACCGTGTTCCGCGAGAAGGCCGAGAAGGCCGGCAAGCCGCTGCCCATCTCCATCTCCATCGGTGTCGATCCCGCAATCGAGATTGCAGCCTGCTTCGAGCCCCCCACTACGCCGCTCGGCTTCAACGAGCTCACCATCGCCGGCGCCATCCGCGGTGAGGGCGTCAAGATGGCCGACTGCCTGACCATCCCCGAGAAGTGCATCGCCAACGCCGAGTACGTCATCGAGGGCGAGCTACTTCCCGACGTTCGCGTTCGCGAGGACCAGCATTCCGAGTCCGGTAAGGCTATGCCCGAGTTCCCGGGCTACACCGGCGGCGCCCAGGCAGCACTTCCCATCATCAAGGTCAAGGCTGTCACCACGCGCAAGAACCCCATCATGCAGACGGTCATCGGCCCGTCCGAGGAGCATGTCTCCATGGCCGGTATCCCCACCGAGGCATCGATTCTCTCCATGGTCGACAAGGCTATGCCCGGCCGTGTGCAGAACGTCTACGCTGCTACCCCCGGCGGTGGCAAGTACATGGCCGTTATCCAGTTCAAGAAGCTCATTCCTTCTGACGAGGGCCGTCAGCGCCAGGCCGCACTCATCGCGTTCACCGCGTTCCCCGAGCTCAAGCACGTGTGGCTGGTCGACGAGGACGTCGATCCGTTCGACATCAAGGATGTCATCTGGGCTATGAACACCCGCTTCCAGGCCGATCACGACGTCATCACCATCCCGGGCGTTCGCTGCCATCCGCTGGATCCGTCGAACGATCCTACGTGCGACCCCTCCATTCGCGATCACGGCATCGCCTGCAAGACGATCTTCGACTGCACGGTGCCCTACGACCAGAAGCATCGCTTCCAGCGCTCCAAGTTCATGGATGTCGACGCCTCTCATTGGGTCCCGGGCTTCGAGGACTAATCCCCTTTTCTAGTCTCACGGCCTAGGATCTTGCCGGGTGCGCCTGTTTCCAGATTGTGCGGGCGCACCCGCTCATGTATGCTTTTTCGCGCTGGTGCTTTCCTTTGGTTCGAGCTGTCAAATGAACCCCCTGTGCCAGCCCTCATCTGAGAACCTGCAGACGGTCACTTTTTGGTGGCCGGATGCGGGTTCTTATGCATATGGAAGGGTGTATAGCTGCTTTACAGGCCGCTGCCTGAGAGGAGCATACCGCTCATCGAGAGCATGCGCCCGCGCATCACCATTCGCCCTATACTGACTCGTATACAAAAATACAACCCATCGCTGGTTAGCAATCGAGCGTGCCTGAAGCTCGTGCAAACGTCCAGCGCAGGCAGAGCGTCCGCGCGTCGCGCGCTGGGCGCCATCGATTCTATCTCGATGGGAATGATGAGCATGGCTCGAGCTGAGTCACATTGGTACTCAATCGGTGAGATGGCCTCCTTGTTTGGTCTTACTCGCCAAACCTTAATCTATTACGACAAGATCGGGCTGTTCTGCCCCGCGATGGTCAACGATGATGGCTATCGTTTCTATCTTCCAACGCAGATTCCTACGCTGCGCCTTATCTGTCTGCTTAAAGACTTAGGCATCAAGCTCAAGGAAATCGCGGACATCATCGATTCGCGCAATATTGCTGCTCTGATCGACTATCTCATGGCACGTAAAGCCGAGATAGGTCGTCGTATCGGCCAGCTTGATACGCAGCTCGAGCTTATCGACCAACGCATTAAGTACTACAAGTCGGTCGAGCGCTGGCGCGATGTGACCGATACGCCCATTCTCAAGCAATATGACGAGCGCCTTGCGGTGGCAGAGGAGTTTCCTCATCCCGATGTGACCCGCGAGGTGCTGCACCCCACGCTCATGCGCAGCATGAAAAAGCTTCGTGCGGTGGAGGACGGCGTGCCGGTAGACGGCTTTGGCACCATGCTTACCGAGGTGAAGGACGAGCGCGGCGACGAGGGCCAGTTCGTGTACCGCCCGGCAGCGACATTTACCGTTGTGCCTGCAGGCGTGGATTCTTCAAAGTTATCCGACGTGGTGATGCTGCCTAAGGGCCTCTATGCATGCATGAGCTACTGGGGCATGCCGTACCAGGGTTATGCCGCCGAGCGGCTCATGAAGTGGCTCAACGACCATAATTTCGAGCCTCTGGGTAATGCCTTCGACTTCTGCCTGCTCGATACCACGTCCTATAACGATATCCATCAACAGGACTTTTGTTGCATTCAAGTCATGGTCAAGTTCTAGAGCGAAATTCGCGTGGCGTGTAAAGGGAAACGTGCGCGCTGCACCACGCTAAACCGCTCATCGGTTGCTGAAAACCGTTCAGCGCACCGAGTTCATCAAATTTCTTGACTGTATTCCAACTACACAGCGCAACGTTTCAATCGTCGTGTACAAGCGCTCCTATCAGGTAGGGGGCGCATGACAAAGGAAGGAGGGTGAAGAAATGGCAGCTGCAAAGAATAAGTTTCTGACGAAGCGCTACATTGGTTTCTTCCTGGCGATCGTCGTCTTTCTGCTGATCAAGTTTGTTCTTCCCCTGGACAGCCTCGGTTCCGTTACTCTCTCTGAGGGTGGCAAGAACTGCCTGGCTCTCTCGCTCGGTGCCGTCGTGATGTGGGCGTGCGGTGTCGCACAGCCTGGTTACACGGGCATCCTCTACTGCGCCCTGCTGGTGCTCATGCAGGTCGTCCCCGACGCTGACGGCGTGCCGAGCATGGCCGCTACCGTCTCCGTCGCATTTGGCGCCTGGACCAAGGGCACCATGTGGATCGTTGTCGGTGCTTACCTCATCGCTGGTGCGGTGAAGGACTCCGGCCTCGGCCAGCGCATCGCTTATGCATTCATGCTCAAGTTCGTGAAGAGCGCCAAGTCGCTAATCCTCTCGATCTTCGCCCTGACGTTCGTTCTCGCGCTGCTCATTCCGCATCCCTTCCCCCGTGCGTTCCTGATCCTGGCCGTTGTCTCGGTTATCGCCGAGTCCGCTGGCTACGGTGAGGAAGACCGCGGCAAGCTCGGCTTCCTGATCTTCGCCGCCGCCGTGCCTTGCTCCATGTTCTTCATGACCGGTGACTCCACCCTCAACCCGCTCGTCGCTTCCTATGGCGCCAACGGCGGTGCCGCTATCGGCTTCGTTGACTGGTTCATCTACATGAGCGTCCCCATGGTTGTCGCAACCCTGTGCACCATCGTTCTCGCTCTTGCTCTCTTCAAGCCTTCCAAGGAGCTCGTATACGACCGCGAGGATGTTCTCGCTAAGCAGGCTGCTCTCGGCAAGCTTTCCGAGAAGGAGATCCGCACCATCGTGTGGCTCGTCATCGCCATCGCCCTGTGGCTCACCGTTTCCGGCGACTACCTGGCTTGGGTCACCCTGGTCATCGGCGTTCTCATGGCCATGCCCGTTATCGGCGAGGTTCTGACTCCCGCATCTTGGGGTTCCGTTGACATCAAGACCCTCATGTTCCTGACCGCCGCTATGGCAATCGGCTCCGTCGGTGGCGCCACCGGCATGAACGCCTGGATCGCCGACGTCGTGCTCCCCAGCACCGTTCCTACGAACCCTTATCTCTTCGCGCTGCTCGTCTGCGCTCTGACCATGGTCATCCACATGTTCATGGGCTCCGTCATGGCCGGCCTGGGCATCTGCGTGCCTGCGTTCCTCACCTTCATCCAGGGAACCAGCGTTTCGCCTATCGCCGTCGCGCTGATCGTCTTCACCGCTATCAACCTCCACTACATCCTGCCCTTCCATAACCTGGCCATCCTGGTCGGCGAGGGCAAGGACGCCGGTGGCTATACCTCCAAGGAAGCCATGAAGATGGGCATCCCCCTGACCGTGGTCACCTTCCTGGTGGTTCTTGTCGAGGCCTTCTGGTTCAGCACGCTGGGCCTGATGTAAGTCGAACCCGAGCGCGCTTGCCGCCCGACAGCTCGCGCAAGTATCGCTCGCACGGCACGACTTAAGACCTTCCTAAGCACTCTTCGCGTCGCGCCCTGCGCCTGCGGCCACCGAATGCCTGATAGGCCGATGTGGCCGGGCGCTCGCGAAGAGCCCGCAAGGGACCGTCTCAAAACCGTTTGCAGTTTCTCAGATGAGGAGAAAAAGGAGTTAAAAATGGCAAACAACGAGATTCATGATCTTCGCTCTGCACTTGAGTTCCTGAAGACCATGCCGGGTCAGTATCTTGAGACCGACACCGAGGTTGACCCCAAGGCCGAGGTTTCCGGTGTGTATCGCCACGTTGGCTCTGGTGGCACCGTCATGCGCCCGACCAAGGAAGGCCCCGCGATGGTCTTCAACAACGTCAAGGGCCATCCCGATGCGAAGGTCGCCATCGGCCTGCTCGCCAGCCGCAAGCGCGTTGCTGCCATGCTCGGCCTCGAGGAGGAGCACCTTGGCCTCGAGATGGGCAAGATGTTCGACAACCTCATCGCCCCCGAGATGATCGAGGACGGCAAGCACATCGATTGCCAGGAAGTCGTTCATAAGGCCACCGACCCCGACTTCGACCTGCACAAGCTGATTCCGGCGCCCACCAACACGCCCGTCGACGGCGGCCCCTACATCACCATGGGCCTCGCCATGGGCAACGACCCGGACAAGACCATGTCCGACGTCACCATCCATCGCTTCGCTATCGTCGACAAGACCAAGCTCACGATGTTCATCACCCCGGGCTCGCGTCACCTCGGTCACTTCTTCGACATGTACAAGGAGCGCGGCGAGGACATGCCGATCTCCATCCAGATCGGTCTCGACCCGGCCGTGTACATGGGCTGCGGCTTCGAGGCTCCCACCACGCCGCTCGGCTTCAACGAGCTGCAGATCGCCGGCGCCGTGCGCAACAAGCCGGTCGAGCTCGCCAAGTGCCTCACCATCGACCAGAAGTGCATCGCTAACGCCGAGTACGTCATCGAGGGCTACCTCTCCGCAACCGAGATGGTCAACGAGGACACCGCCGGCTACGGCTTTGCTATGCCCGAGTTCCCCGGCTACACCGGTGGCGCCAAGGTCTGCCCGGTCATCAACGTCACTGCTGTGACGACCCGCAAGAACCCCATCATGGAGTCCTGCATCGGGCCTTCGCACGAGCACGTCTCCATGGCCGGTATCCCCACCGAGGCTTCCATCTTCAACATGGTCAACAAGGCTATGCCGGGCCGTCTGCTTAACGTCCATGCCGCTCCCTGCGGCGGCGGCAAGTTCTGTGCCATCATGCAGTTCAAGAAGTCCGCTGCTTCCGATGAGGGCCGCCAGCGCAACGCTGCCATGCTCGCGTTCTCCGCGTTCGGCGAGCTCAAGGAGGTCTTCCTGGTCGATGAGGATGTCGATATCTTCGATATGAGCGACGTGATGTGGGCCATGACCACGCGTTTCCAGGCCGACGTCGACATCATCACGATCCCGGGCTGCCACTGCCACGTGCTTGATCCGTCAAACGACAACGCCGTGTCACCCAGTATCCGCGAGCACGGTATCGCGTGCAAGGTCATCTATGACTGCACCGTCCCGTTTGCGCTCAAGGACCGCTTCATCCGCTCCCAGTTCATGGAGATCGATGAGGAGAAGTGGGCTCCCGAGCTTAACATCTAAGCTAGGCACTCTCATACAGAAGGGCTGATTGCGCAGCTGCGCCCCCATATTTCGCACACTGCCGCTTAGAACGGGTCGGGTCATTAATCATGGCTCCGACCCGTTTCCATTTTGGACAGTCGTCCTTCCAAAACCGATTGTCTTTGCTGGTACAGGCAAAGGTAGGATTGATAAGGAAACTAGCTTTGCCTATATGGACAGCGTCATTTTATTCACTGGCTGAAAGGAACATCATGGCTGAGAGGAAACGCATCGTCGTCGGCGTCTCAGGTGCCTCCGGATCGCTTCTTGGCTTGGAGTGCCTCAAATGTATGCGCGAGGCCGGAGCAGAGAGCCACCTCGTCGTGAGCCGCGGTGCCGAGGTCACCATCAAGCAGGAGCTCGGCATGACGCTCGATGAGTTTATGAGCTATGGCGACGTGGTCTACGACAATCGCAACATCGGTGCCTCCATTGCGAGCGGCACGTTCCCCATCGATGGCATGATCGTGGCTCCGTGCTCTATGAAGACGCTCGCAGGCATCGCCTCCGGCTATTCGGAGAACCTCCTTCTGAGAGCGGCCGACGTGCAGATGAAGGAGCAGCGCCGCCTGGTGCTCATGGTGCGCGAGACGCCCTTCAGCGCCATTCACGTCGACAACATGGCGCGCCTGGCGCGCGTGCCGGGCGTGATGCTCATGCCGCCCATGCTTACGTTTTACAACGGCCCCGCCACACTCGATGACGCGGTGCATCACATCGCCGCCAAGGCACTCGAGGCCGTCGGCGTTTCGTGTGCCAACTATAAGCGCTGGTCATAGGCGCCTTTAGGGTAGGATACGAATAGTGTTTGAGCCCGCTGCCCCTGTGGGCGGCGGGCTTTGGTGTGTCGGGAGGACCTATGCAGACGGGCATGTATGCGATTAGCGAGATGGCGAGCCTGTTTAACGTTTCGCGCCAAACGCTCATCTACTACGACAAGATCGGTCTGTTTAAACCAGCCGTAGTCAACGAAAAGGGCTACCGTTTTTATTCGCCCACGCAGATTCCGCTCATGCGTCTGATCTGCATGTTGCGCGACCTAGGGCTTGAGCTCGACGAGATCGACCGTCTGACCTCGACGTTCGACATTGGCGAGATGACCGATCACCTGCGCTCGCGGGTGCAGGTGATCGACGAACAGATTGCCGGGCTCAAAGCCGAGCGCGCGAGCGTGCGGGAGCGCCTGAGCTTTTACGACGAGGCGGTTTACTGGCGTGAGCGCGAGGGCAGGCCGGAGCTCAAACAGTTCGAGCGCCGCTACGTGGTCTTTGAGGAGTTTCCGAGCGAAATCGAGCGCGGCCGCTCGATCCTTCACCCCACGCTCATGCGGGCGATTTTGCGCATGCGCGCGCTGACGGGCACACGTCCCATGCGCGGTTGGGGCACCATGTTGCGTCGCGAGGCACTGCATTCCGACGACCCCATCGCCGGCGCCGGCCCCTTTGCCGTACTGCCGCGCGGTGCCGAGGAACTGCTGCCGAGTGATCCTGCCGAGCTGGCAGAGATCGGCGTCGAGGTGCTGCCCGAGGGCACATACCTGTGCATGAGCCGCTGGGGTATGCCGTATGAGCCCGAAGGCATCCGTGCCATCGTGGCCTGCATGGACAAGCACGCGCTCCAGCCCATCGGTAACGCCTTTGACTTTTGCTACCTCGACACCACGAGCTACGACGAGTCCCACCAAGAAGACTTCTGCTGCATCCAGATCCCCGTGGCCCTCCAGATGTGACAAGGGGACAGTCCCTTTGTCACATTGCACAGTCGACTGGCTCCCCAAACCGTCCCATCACTCGGCGAAAAACTCGAAAACGAGGAAAACCGTCGAATGTTGGGGCGGTTTTCTGCTCAGGGGCTCGCCCATTTCTTAGAAACTTGCAGCATTTGCAAGTTTCTAAGGTAACATCTTATAAACTTGCAAATGCTGCAAGTTTATAAGGTTTCATGTCTGGTCGGGCGCTAGGGAGACTCTATGGATATCGTTCGCCGAAACCGGTATCTTGATCGACTCATTGCTTTTCAGGATACCGACCTCATCAAAATCGTGACGGGTATACGCCGTTGCGGTAAATCTACGTTATTGGACATGATGAGGGACCATCTGGCGCAACAGGGGGTACCAACCGAGCGTTTGCTGACCTTTAAGATGGAATCTCTAGAGTACGCGGGTATTACGGATTACCTGACGTTTTATCGCATGGTTCGGGAGCGCATCGATGGCATCGATCGTCCCTACCTGTTCTTTGACGAGCTCCAGAATGTCGAAGGCTGGGAAAAGGCGGTCAACTCGCTCCGAGTCGATTTGCCGTGCGATATCTATGTCACGGGCTCCAATGCCTTTTTGCTATCGAGCGAGCTCGCAACGCTTATCTCGGGCCGATATGTCGAGGTCAAGATGCAGCCTCTCACGTTTGGCGAATATCTTGATTTTCGTTCGATTGATGCGGTCGCCGCTGAAGGGCTTGGTGAGAGGGTCGAACTTGTTTCCAAGACGGGCGATCGCCTTAATTCAAATACCGTGCTTGAGCAGTACATAACCTATGGCGGCATGCCGTTTCTGGCCCATGATGAGCCGAGACGTGAGCTGTGTCGCGACTATATCCGTAGCCTCTACCAGACGATCGTCGCGCGCGATATCCTGTCGCGTGTGACGCGTAGGGGTCGCGGAGCTATCACCAAGCGCGATGTTCTCGAGCGGCTCTGTGCGTATCTGGCAGACAACATCTCCAACCAAACCTCGGTCAACAAAATCGTAGGGACGCTCAACGAATCAGCGGGCGGTAAGACCAACGCATCGACGGTGTCGGCATATATTGACGCTCTGGAAGAGACGTACCTGTTTACCAAAGTAAAAAGGTATGACATCAAGGGGCGGGAGCTTCTTAAGACAGGCGGTAAATATTACATAGCTGATACGGGAATTCGCAGCTATCTTGACGGATATAGAGGTAGCGATAGCGGAAGGATGCTCGAGAACGTTATCTACAACCAGCTTGTCTTTGAAGGATACGAAGTGTTTTGCGGCCATCTACGCGCGGGGGAAATCGACTTTGTCGCAATCGGCGAGGGATCAGACCGCAAATATATCCAGGTTACCGAACGGATCGATGCCGAGGCGACGAGGGAACGCGAGCTGCGACCGCTCAAGCTAAGCACGCTAGGAAAAATTCCTGATTCGTATGAGAAGATCCTGATTGTCAGGGATGGCGACCATCCAACGGACATCGATGGCATCAGAATCGTGGGGGCAGTCGACTTCTTGTTGAGAAATAAGATTACCCGCGGCTAAACGTAAACAGATCCGTTTCGATGCGACAAAGGAGCAGTCCTTTTCGCATTCCGTGCGAGCCCTCGTGCCGTCTGGGGGTATAAGGCTAGCAAGTGTTTATTTGCGAGGCCTAAGGGGCGCCCCGTATGGATATCGATAACTTTGAATGGTGGTATAGCGAGGGCGAGGTTCCGGACGAGGAGTGGGACGAGCCCGCGCCGCATGACGTGTCGAGCGACGAGGACGAGAGCGGCAACGATGCCGTCGAGACGGATGCCGCTTCCGACTCGGCCGAACCCCTAACCTTTGAACAGGCCTGGGCCCAGGCTGAGGCCGACGAGGCAAAGGCCGATGCTACGGCCACACTGGGTGAGCCGGCCGACATGTCCATCTCGCCGGCAAAGACCCCGCAGCCGCGTCACACTATCGACCCCGACAGCACGGCATCCTTTAGCATTCTCGACGTGCCCGCGCAGGGCGCCCAGGCGCCTGCGCCCACGCATCGCCCCGATCTGGCTCGCGAGGAAGGCGCGGGCCGGCGCTCTCCGCTCGGCCCCATCCTCATCGCCTTCATGGCCGGCGTTATCGCCTGCTCGGCAATCGGCAGCGTTTGGAGCCATGTTGAGCAGCAGCGCCAAGACGCCGCCAAGGTCGAGATCTCCGTCGAACAATCGCTCAACCGTACGCGCTCGGTGCATGTGTCGGTCGAGGTCAAGGACGGCGCGACGTGGGATACCGCGCGCGGCGACAGCCAGATGCTCATCCATATCGTAGGCCGCACGCTCAAGGGACAAGCGATCGACGAGCACCAATACGTCAATTCCGAAGGTGACGGTATCGAGCTCAAGCCCGGCGACTACGAACTTACGGTCGATGAGCCACCTGTCGCCACCGACGGCACGCGTTTTCGTGCCTCGAAAAGAATGGTTCCCGCGAGCTTTAACTCGCGGGCGCCCGATACGGTCGACACCACCTCGCAGGGCGGGTTTGACCTTTACGTGGATACCCAGTAGGCGCTCGCCGCCCATTTCCGCTATGGCTACTCAATAATCGCCTGCCGTCCCGTCCCGCCGCCAAGAGTGGGACAATAGTCCTCGACACTATTGTTTACTTTTGGAGGAAGTAGCATGTCTACCGTCACTACCATCAGGCGCGGCGGCCTCACCGCGGCCATCGATTCCATGGGCGCCCAGCTCACGAGCCTTGCCCTCAACGGCAACGAGTATCTATGGCAGGGCGATCCCGCTTTTTGGGGCAAGCATGCGCCCATCCTGTTCCCCATTGTGGGCTCGCTGCGCAACAACACGGCGACGTCTGCGGCCGGCAGCTGCGAGATGGCGCGCCATGGCATCGCGCGTATCGTGGAGCACAAGCTGGTCGAGGTGTCGGAGGACGGTTCGTCCGTCACCTACGAGATCACCGATACGCCCGAGTCGCTCAAGGCCTTCCCGTTCCACTTTAAGCTCAACATGACCTATGCCCTGACTGGCGACGCCACTCTTACGCAGACCTTTGCCGTCACCAACACCGGCGACGTGGACCTGCCGTTTTCGGTGGGCGGCCACCCCGCATTTAACGTGCCCGTTCCCGGTGCCGAGGACGAGGCGTTCGAGGATTACGAGCTGGCGTTTACCGAGGCTTGGACTAACGAGGCCCCCATCATCACGCCCGATGGCCTTATGACGTTCGAGGGAAGTTACAAGGCTCCCGATAACTCGGACGTGCTGCCCATCACACACCGTAGCTTCGACAACGACGCCATCATGTTCACCGATACCCCGGGCTCCACGCTCACGCTGCGCGGTCGCAAGTCGGGCCACGGCGTCAAGATTGACTTTGAGGGCTTTAAGTACATTGGCGTGTGGTCTGCCGCCAACGACGCCCCGTTCGTGGCGCTCGAGCCTTGGACCGGACATACCACCATGGACACCGAGGACGACGTCTTCGAGCACAAGGTCAACACCATCACCTTGGCTCCCGGTGCCACCGACAAGCGCGCCTTCGAGGTTACGCTGCTCTAGAGGTTCCGCCGTTCTAACGAACGGCGGACCGGTCGACGCTGCGCGCCACCCAGAGTGACAATTTGTCATTCAAAAGGCAAGGCATGACCAGAAGGTCTATGCCTTGCCTTTTTCATGCCAACTTGTTCGCTCTGGGTGGCGCTCGCTGGCATTGCCGAATCATCGACGTCCCCAACGACTGTCCCCGATGACTACTTGTTTGACCCGTCGTTTAAGAACGTCCCCAACGGCTACCAATCGTTTTCAGTTTGTTAATCTGTATATATGCATCTGCTGGAGGTAACGCTGAGCGGTATCCTGTTACGTCGTTAGCATACGATTCAACAGGGAAGGCAGATTATGCATTCTCCCCATCAGCGCGACGTGCATCCACAGCCGGTGTGCAGCCGTCGCATCTTCTTGGGTAGCGCTCTTGCCGCGAGCGCTTCCGTCGTTGCCGGCGCGCTCGCCGGCTGTCAGCGCCCGTCCACGCTCAAGGTGGTTCAGCCCACGACGGGCGGCGGTCGCGACGACCTGTCCGATTCCGTGATCGGCAAGGATAAGATTCGCATCGGCATGGAGGCGGCCTACGCCCCGTACAACTGGCAGGTTTCCGAAGCCAGTGAGTACACCATTCCCATCGACAACGTACAGGGCGCCTATGCCGATGGCTACGACGTGCAGATCGCCAAGATTGTCTGCAAGGCCTTCGGTGGCGAGCCCGTTGCCGTCAAGCAGAGCTTCTCGGGCCTTATCGATTCGCTCAACAACGGCCAGATCGACCTCATCATCGCCGGTATGAGCGCCACGCCCGAGCGTGAGGAGTCGGTCGGCTTCTCCGACCCGTACTTTATTGGCTACTTTGGCCTGTTCGTAAAAGAGGGTTCCCCCTACCAAAACGCCACCAAGCTCAGTGACTTCAGCGGCGCCACGGTGCTCGGCCAAAAGGACACCATGCTCGATACCGTCATCGACGAGATCCCGGGCGTCGTTCACAAAAACCCGGTCGACTCCGTCCCCACGGTGTTCTCGAACCTGCTGCAGGGCACCTGCGACGCCGTGACGTACAACACCGAAAACGAAAAGGGCTACATGGCCCAAAATCCCGGTATCGTCCCCATTCATTTTGCCGAGGGCGAGGGCTTTAAGCAGGAGGTCGCGGCAAACGTCGGCTGCCGCAAGGGCTCGGACAAGCTGCTTAAGCTCATCGACAAGACGCTCAAGGGCGTCAGCCAGGAGGAGCGCGACCAGATGTGGGACGCGTGCCTCGACCGTCAGCCGGCATAGGGAGGCAGCATGAAAGCCATTAATCGTCTGGTCTCCTTTATCAAAGCCGACCATCGTTATGTGTACCTGGGCACGAGCGTCATCGCGGCGCTCGGACTGGCGTTTAGCCAGCGCAACCCCACGCCGCTGAGCTTCCTGGCCCCCACGGGCGTGTTCCAAGATTGCCTTTGGGCGATCCTGTGGGCGTGGCTCGTCGTGTCGGCGGCGGCGCTGGTCACCAAGCTTATGCACTGGAGCGACTATCGCGAAAAGTCGCCGTTCGCATCCGAGCGTTTCCGTCGTGGAGCACGCTTGGGCAGCTACGTCGCGGTCGCCATCGCGGTGGTCTTTTTCGTGGATCGCTGCGTCATGTCGTTTATCGACTTGGTGCAGGTGAGCATTGTCTCGGATTCCAACCCCAGTGACTTTTTGTCGAGCCTGGTCTATATGACCTACAAGAGCGGCGACTTCTTTATCCGCGGCATCGAGATTACCATCGCACTTGCGACCTTCGGTACCGTTATCGCCTTTTTCCTGGCACTGCTCTTTGTGTTTTTGCGCATTCAGACCTTCGATCGCGTGGACAACGACCTGGTGCGCTTCTTTAAGAGCATCGGCCGCGGCTTTACGACCGTCTACTCCACCATCGTGCGCGGTACGCCCATGATGGTCCAGGGCCTGCTCATCTATTACGCGGGCTTCACCGTTTTGCGCGGCATGGGCTTCGAGACCGCCCAGGCCAACCAGATTTGGAGTACCTTTACCGCCGGCCTCGTCACCATCTCGCTCAATTCCACCGCCTACATGATGGAGGTCCTGCGCGGCGGCATCGAGTCCATCGATCCCGGTCAGGCCGAGGCGGCGCGCTCGCTGGGTCTGTCGCAGTGGCAGGCTATGCGTAAAGTCGTGTTTCCCCAGGGCATTAAAAACGCGATTCCGGCGCTCACCAACGAGCTCATCATCAACATCAAGGACTCGTCGGTGCTCTCGGTCATCGGCGTGTTCGACCTCATGTACGCCACTACCACCGTCGCCGGCGTGTACTACCGCCAGATGGAGGTCTACTGCGTGGCACTCGTGGTCTACCTAATCCTGACGCTCGTGGCGAGCCGCCTGCTCGAGGCCTTTGGCAAAAAGCTCGGCGCCGAGGCCCCGGCCACGCTGCCCAGCTCCAACTAGGCTCAAGACGAGGAGAATCATCATGGCAGATACCGCCACTACCGGCGCTGCGGCCGCCGCACAGACCAATGAGCCGCTCATCCGCGTCGAGGGCCTGCACAAGAGCTTCGGCTCGCTCGAGGTGCTCAAGGGCATCGACCTGTCCGTTAACCCCGGCGAGGTCGTTACCATTATCGGCGCTTCGGGTTCGGGCAAATCGACCTTTCTGCGCTGCCTCAACCTGCTCGAGACCCCGGACGCGGGCCATATCTGGTTCCATGGCCAGGACCTCACGGCCGAGCGCTGCAACATTAACAAGCTGCGTGAGGACATCGGCATGGTGTTCCAGGGCTTCAACCTGTTTAACAACATGGACGTGCTCGATAACTGCACGCTTGCGCCCGTCACGCTCAAAAAGATGAGCAAGGCCGAGGCCGAAAAGGTCGCGCTGGAGCATCTGACGAGCGTGGGACTCGAAAAGTTCGCGCACGCCGCCGTGGGTCGCCTGTCCGGTGGTCAAAAGCAGCGCGTGGCCATCGCTCGTGCCCTATGCATGAATCCGCAGATCATGCTGTTCGACGAGCCGACCTCCGCACTCGACCCCGAGATCGTGGGAGAGGTGCTCGAGGTCATGCGCAAGCTCGCTGCCGACGGCATGACCATGGTCGTCGTCACGCACGAGATGGCCTTTGCCCGCACCGTGTCCGATCGCGTGGTCTTTATGGACAAGGGCGTGGTCCTCGAGGACGCCGCGCCGGCGGAGCTCTTTGGCAACCCCAAGCACCAGCGTACCCGCGAGTTCCTCTCGCGCTATCTCGAGGACAAATAACCAACCGCAAATGTTTGCATGGCAGGGCCGTTCCGGTGGGGCGGCCCTCGTCATCACAATCGAAAGGATGTCATGGCCGATGTTTGGCGCTTCTTTGCGCATGAGGATGATTTTGCCGATTTGGACGAAGTTGGCGCGTGCGAGCGCTTGGGGCGCGTGCTGTCGTTTCCGACCGTTTCGAGTATGGATGCCGAGGCGGTGAACTGGCAGCCGTTCGATGACCTGCGCGCCTATATGCAGCAGGCGTGGCCACATGTGTTCGCGGCGGGCGAGGTCGAACTCATCGACCACTCGCTGCTGGTGACACTTGGCGGTTCCGACCCTGCCCTCAAGCCCGTTATGCTCATGGGCCACATGGACGTGGTTCCCGTGGTGCCCGGCACCGAGGCCGACTGGACGCATGCCCCCTTTAGCGGTCACGTGGACGACACCTACATTTGGGGTCGCGGCGCTATCGACATGAAAGACCAGGTTGCAGGTATTCTCGAGGCGGTTGAGTATGCGTTGGTGCACGGCTGGGAGCACGAGCGGACGCTGCTGCTCGCCTTTGGCCAGGACGAGGAAACCACGCAGTATGGAGCGGGGGCCATCGGCCGCGTGCTCGAGGAGCGCGGCGTTGAACTTGAATACCTGATCGACGAGGGTGACTACCGTATTGTTTCGGCTGCCGAGTACGGCGCGGGCGAGGGCTGGCTTATGCATGCCGACCTTGCCGAGAAGGGCTATGCCGATATCGTGCTCAAGACGAAGAGCGAAGGCGGGCATTCGTCCAACCCCTACGGCGGCACATCGCTCGAGGTATTGAGCCGCGCTATCGCCGCAATCTGCGATATCGAGTGGCCGACGCGCGTGACCGATCTGCTTGCCGCGCAGCTTGTCGAGTTGGGGCTCTACACGGCGGATGAGATTGCCGCCAACGGAGGCGTCATTGTTCGCGACTGCCTCGCCAGCAACAAGCTCTATCCGCTCGTGACCACTACCTGTGCGCCCACGCAGATTGAGGGCGGCAGCACTGGCGCCAACGTGATGCCGCAGGATATGTGGGCCAATATTAACTTCCGCATGCTCGAGGGCACGGGCGTGGCTGATGTTGTTGACCGTTGCCGCGAGGCCGTTGCCGCTGCGGGCCTTACCGGGCGCGTGGAGGTCGAACTTGGCCCCGGCAGCTCAGAACCTTCGCCGTCCCCACGTGTTGGCGGACCGGGGCTCGAGGCCGTTCGCACTATTGCCGCCCGCTACTTTCGTGATCAAAAGGGGGCGGAGGAAAACGTACCGAATGCGGCGGGCGGGGCTGCTGTCGGCATTGTGCCCTCAACTGTGATCGGTGCCACCGATGCGGCTAACTATCAGCGTATTTGCTCTGAATGCATTCGCTTTTCGGCGTTTGTGGTCGACGATGACGAGTGCGATCGCGGTGTCCACGGCACCAACGAGCGCATTACCCGCCGTGCCTACCTCCAGGGTGTCCACTTTTTCATCGCTCTGCTTCAAACGCTCTAGAATGTGACAAAGCGACAGTCCCTTTGTTAGCCGTTGTAGTCGTTGGGGACGTTCTTAAACGACTCGTCGTTAAGGAACGTCCCCAACGACTACGTCCACTCATTCCGTGCGGGTTATATGCAGGTTTGCCTGCGCACGCTATCATATATGGGTTAGACCGCAACTATGTACCCTATACGCGAAGGGATGCGCATGTATCTGAAAATCGACATGTTCTAGCTGGGCTTACCCCGCAACGGCGCCATGCGCCCCATCAATTCCGCCGATTTTCACCTTCACGCATATAAAGGAGTTCCGCCATGCGCGACAAGCTCGAAAAGATCATCAAGGCCTACGAGGAGCTCGAGAAGAAGCTTTCCGACCCGGCCGTCGCCTCCGACATCAAGGAGTTCACGCGTCTCAACAAGGAGTACGCGCACCAGTCCGACCTCATTGCCGCTGCGCGCGAGTACATCGGCGCGCTCGACGACATCGAGGCTGCCAAAGAAATGCTCCGTGACACTACCGATGCCGACGAGAAGGAGATGCTCCAGATGGACATCTCCGAGAACGAGGACAAGCTTCCCCAGCTTGAGGAAGACATCAAGTACATGCTCATCCCGAGTGACCCCAATGACGACAAGAACACCATCGTCGAGATCCGCTCCGCCGCAGGTGGCGACGAGGCGGCCATTTTCGCCGGTGACCTGTACA
Organism: Collinsella sp. SGI.180; assembly: GCF_050313455.1. Taxonomy (NCBI): domain Bacteria; kingdom Bacillati; phylum Actinomycetota; class Coriobacteriia; order Coriobacteriales; family Coriobacteriaceae; genus Collinsella; species Collinsella sp. SGI.180. The sequence goes on along the minus strand of NZ_JBNPLL010000014.1, from coordinate 20,473 downwards.
AGATGTACCAACGCTTCTGCGAGTCGCGTGGCTGGAAGACCACCGTGCTCGACTCCAGCCCCAGCGAGGCCGGCGGTTTTAAGTCCATCGAGTTCAAGGTCGAGGGCGACCGTGTCTACTCCGTCATGAAGTTCGAGTCCGGCGTGCACCGTGTCCAGCGCGTTCCCAAGACCGAGTCCCAGGGCCGCATCCAGACCTCCACGGCAACTGTCGCCGTGCTTCCCGAGGCCGAGGAGATCGACGTTCAGATCAACCAGTCCGACCTGCGCATCGATACCTACTGTGCCTCCGGTCCTGGCGGTCAGTGCGTTAACACCACCTACTCCGCCGTGCGCATTACCCACCTGCCCACCAATACCGTGGTGCAGTCGCAGGAGCAGCGTTCCCAGATTCAAAACCGCGAGGTCTGCATGCAGATGCTGCGTGCCCGTCTGTACGAGATGGAACTCGAGAAGCAGCAGGCCGAGCTCGGCGCCGAGCGCCAGAGCCAGATTGGCCACGGTAACCGTTCCGAGAAGATCCGTACTTACAACCAGCCCCAGGACCGCGTGACCGACCACCGTATCGGTTTCAACTCCACCTACAACGGCGTCCTTCTGGGCGACCAACTCGGTGCCGTCATCGAGGCGCTTGCCGCCGCCGAGCGTGCCGAGAAGCTGGCACAGGCCGTGTAGTAGGTTCCGCCGTTCTACCGAACGGCGGACCGGCCGACGCTGCGCGGGCCGCACCTGTACAATCTGACGTTCAACTTCAAGGGCGCGACCAGAAGGTCAGCGCCCTTTCGTTCCACGTCACCTTGTCTCAAATGCGACCCGCTCGCTGTCCGTCCTCTACCTGCGGCGGGTAGTCATTGGGGACTTATGCTCAACCTGCGGCGCCTTAGATGTAGTCATTGGGGACGTTCTTAAATGACTAGGTTGGGTTAATTACTTTTCGAGTTTATTTAATCTGCTTTGTTGGAAATTGACCTGTCTACCTGCTTAAAGTAATTAACAACCTTCATCTGCTATTGAAAATATTGCTCGAAAAATCGTCCAAGAAGTCGCGGGGCCCTTTTTGGTGCGTCGCACGTCAAGTGATTTGGCAAGTTCTTGGTTAGATATTGGTTAGTTTTGGGGCAACCTTGCCAAAAGCTTGACGAATGCAAATCTAGACGTCGGCGAATGAACACTTTGAGCGAGCCCGGTGCAAAATTCTGGGCTGATTCTCGATAATCGCTTCCAATCGTCTCTCGCCGCGTGCCGCCCTCGCGTACAATCTGCTCCGACATTCGCGCGCCGCCCGGCGCTTAAGAGGGGAGGACCCATGGCAAACGAGATCTGGACCATCAGGCGTTGTCTCGAGTGGACCAAGGAGTACCTAGCCGAGCGCGGCGAAGAGCACCCCCGTCTTTCTGCCGAGTGGCTGTTGTGCGCAGCCACGGGCCTAGCGCGCATCGACTTATATATGCGTATGGACGACACGCTCGATGCAGCGCAGCTCGAGACCATGCACGCGGCGGTTGTCCGTCGCGCCAAGGGCGAGCCGCTGCAGTACATCACCGGCAGCACGCAGTTCCGCATGATCGACGTCGCGTGCGCCCCCGGCGTGCTCATTCCACGTCCCGAGACCGAGATGCTCGTCGAGGAAGTCCTCAATTATCTGGATGCCGAGGTTCTGAGCCCCGAGGCTGCCACCCGCCAGCGCGTAGAGTTGCCATGGAACGACGAGGTCGAGCAGGCGCGTAAAGCCGAAGTCGCATTGGCTGACGAACGCGCGACTGCCGAGCGCCGTGCCGCCAACCTCACGGCTGCCGATGAGGCGGCGTTGGGCGGAGACGTGCTGGGCAGCCGAGCTTATGCCGAGGAGCTGGCCGATCGTGAGGCCGAGGAAGCCGCCGCGCAGGCAGCTGAGGCCGAGACCGCGGAAGTCGCTGAGCCCGGGCTCGACGAATACGGCATTGCCATCGAAGGCGTCGACCAAGAGACGGCCCTAGTGCAGGATGCCGCCGCGTCTGTGCCTGCCGACCCCCGCATTGCCCGCGTTCTCGAGGTCGGCTGCGGCACGGGCTGCATCTCGCTCTCCCTTGCTTGGGAGCGTCGCGGCCATGTCGCCTGCACCGCTACCGATATCGAGCCGCGCGCCATCGACCTGGCCACCAAAAACCGCGATGCACTCGGGCTGACGTCCGATGAGGTCGCCTTCAGCCTCACGAACCTGGTGAGCTCTATCCCCCGCGAGGAGTGGGGCACCTTTGACGTGCTCGTTTCCAACCCGCCTTATATCCCGACTGACGTCATGCGCTCGCTGCCGCACGAGGTCAAGGACTTTGAGCCCGATTTGGCGCTCGAGGGCGGCGCCGATGGCCTTGATATCTTCCGCCGCCTGCTCAATGCGGCGCCCTATATGCTGCGCGCCGGCGGCCTGTTTGCCTGCGAGCTCTATGAGGGTGCCCTCGACGCCGCGGTCGAGCTCTGCCGCCAGGCGGGTCTTTCGGACGTACGCATCGTCCGTGACCTCACCGATCGTCCCCGCATCGTTCGAGCTATCGTCACCGAGCCCAAACAACGTCAGTAAAGTACGAAGCGTATTGGCGGTGCGGCGGCGGGAGCGCTGCGCCGGAAATGTAAAGAGGCTTGTCACGGCTCAATTACCCCTCACTTTCACCGACTGCTATAGCCGCTCACCAAACCAACATGCGCTGTGGACAAATAGGTTAAACGTTTCGTGCGAGAATGCCCCTCAGTAAACAAACTTTCACCAGAGCGTAAGGGGCTGGCATACACATGCAGACGGTCTATCGGGTATTCGAGGGAGCGCGCGAGCCGCATCGGCTCGCCGTCGAGCGTACGGCCGAGGTGCTCGGCCGTGGCGGCCTGGCCCTGATCCCAACCGAGACCGTCTATGGCGTCGCTGTGGCAGTCAACGCCTTCTCGGACGCCGTGCCCCAAGATACAAGCGAATCTCTGCCGTGGCCGCGCGATCCGCAGGCTGCCGTCAACGGCGCCGCGGTGCCCGCGCTCGGTACCGGCTACCGTCGCATCTTTACCCTCAAGCAGCGTGAGCTCACCCAAACGGTCGCCTGGCTGGTCGATGATGCCGAGGCCCTCGACCGCTACGGCGTGGATATCCCAGAAGAGGCACGCATACTTGCCCGACGATGCTGGCCGGGCGCCCTGACTATTGTGGTCAAGGCGGCTCCCTGCGTGCCGACCTTTATGCGTGCCGCCGACGACACGGTGGCTCTTCGCGCGTCGGCCTCGCCCGTGGTACAGGCGCTCATTCGCACCTGTGGCAGCCCACTTGCCTGTACGAGCGCCAATACACACGGCGCGCCCGCGCCGGCAAGCTTTGCCGACGTTGAAGACCGCATTCTAGAAGGGGTCGACGTGGCCGTCGACGCGGGCGAGACGCCGTGCCGCGACGCTTCGACCATCGTGTCGTTCCAGCACGGCGGGCTTCAGATCCTGCGCCAAGGCGCACTTCCCGCATCAGAGATTGAGCGGGTCCTGTCCGACCCGATGCAACAGAAAGGTGTAAGCGATGTCGTTGAATCTGGGCAGCCTGGGCATGGAAGATGCCTCGTTTGACTTTGGCGGTTCCTACATCATGGCGCTCGACTGCGGCACCACCTCGGTACTTGCGACCATCGTCGACGAGTACGGCTGCATCGTCGCCCAAGCGCGCCGCAGCGTCAAAACCAGCTTCCCGCGTCCCGGCTGGGTGGAGCAAGACCCCATGGCGGTCCTTGCCAGCCAGATTGCGGTCATGATGGAGGTTCAGTTTAAGAGCGGGATTCATTCCGATCGCATCGCCGCCATCGGTATCTCCAATCAGCGTGAGACCACGGTGGTATGGGACCGCGTGAGCGGCCAGCCCATCTATAACGCCATCGTATGGCAGTGCCGTCGCACCGCGTCTCTGATCGATAATTTGGTTGAGCAGGGCGCAGAAGAGCTGGTGCGCTCCCGCACGGGGCTTACGCTCGACCCGTATTTCTCGGCCTCCAAGGTGCAGTGGATTCTCGACAACGTCGACGGCGCACGCGAGAGTGCGGCGGCGGGCGACCTCATGTTTGGCACCATCGACACCTGGCTCATCTACAACCTCACCGGCGGTCAGGTTTTTGCCACCGACTACACCAATGCCAGCCGCACGGCACTCTTTAATATCCATACGCTCGATTGGGACGACGACCTGCTGGCGCTCTTTGACGTTCCGCGTTCCATGATGCCCGAGGTTCGCTGGAGCTCGGGCGACTACGGCCGCGTCGCGAGCGACATCATGACCAACATGCCACCCATCATGGGTGTGGCGGGCGACCAGCAGGCGTCGCTGTTCGGCCACTGCTGTTTCCGTCCCGGCCAGACCAAAAACACCTATGGTACTGGTTGCTTTATGCTCATGAACACCGGCGACGAGGTCATCGAATCCAAGAACGGTCTGGTCTCCACCATCGGTATCGCTGCGAACGGGAAGATCAGCTATGCACTCGAGGGTTCCATCTTTGCCGCCGGCTCCACCATGAACTGGCTGCGCAACAACATGGGCATCATCTCGAGCGTGAGCGAATCGGCACAACTCGCCGCTTCGATTAACGACAACGAGGGCTGCTACTTCGTTCCCGCCTTTGCGGGTTTGGGCGCTCCCTGGTGGGACCCGCGTGCCCGCGGTATCGTGTGCGGTCTGACCGGCGCCTCGAGCCGTGCGACCATCGTACGTGCCGCCTGCGAATCCATGGCATATCAGAGCTACGACGTGCTGCGCGCCATGGAGCAGGACGTGGGGCTTTCGATCGAACGCCTGTCTGTCGATGGCGGCGCGTCGCGCAACGAGTTCATCATGCAATTCCAGGCCGACCTGCTGGATATCCCCGTGCTGCAATGCGAGACGGTGGAGACCACGGCAATCGGTGCCGCGTACTTGGCGGGCCTTGCCGTCGGCTATTGGGAAGACCTGGAAGAGCTGGAGCAAAATGCCCAGATTGTTAGGACCTTCCTTCCCCACATGTCCGCCGAGCGCCGCGAGCAAAACCTTGCGGGCTGGCGCGATGCGGTCAAGCGCTCGCTCAGTACCGCACAGTAGGGCTGCGACGGGCCACTCGATACAGCAAACCGCTAAACTTGTGTATGGCGCGCGGCGGCAACATTGCTGCGCGCCTTGTCAGCAAGGCCATTTTGTGGCCGCAACGAAAGGGGCAAGACCCATGACCGTCACCTACGATGCGTCCCGTGTGACGCTTGTCGATCATCCGCTCGTTCAGCACAAGCTGTCGATCCTGCGCGACAAAAACACCGGCACCAATCAGTTCCGCCAGCTCGTGCGCGAACTCGCGCTTTTTGACGGCTACGAGGCCATGCGCGACCTGCCTATGGAAGACGTCGAGGTCGAGACCCCCATCACTACCGCCACGTTCAAACAGCTCGCCGGCAAGAAACTCGCCATCGTGCCCATCCTGCGTGCGGGCCTTGGCATGGTCGACGGCATCCTCGACCTGGTGCCCTCCGCTCGCGTGGGCCACATCGGTATGGAGCGCGACGAGGTTACCCACGAACCGCATGAGTATTACTGCAAAATGCCCAAGGATATCGACCAGCGCATCTGCCTGGTTGTCGACCCCATGCTCGCCACGGGCGGTTCGGCCGAGATGGCCATCAGCTACCTGCGCGAGCGCGGTGTCAAGGACATCCGCATGCTGTGCATCGTCGCGGCTCCCGAGGGCCTCAAGTCGCTGACCGAGAAGGACCCAGATGTGCATATCTATACCTGTGCCATCGACGACCATCTCAACGAGGCTGCCTACATCGTTCCCGGCCTCGGCGACGCCGGCGACCGCATCTACGGCACGCTCTAGTCGCCAGGCATGGGCAGCTGCACGTTCTCATTCGTGCATGATTGGTGCGTGCGGGTGTACGAGTGACGCCTGCACGCATATTTATGAGTGTCGTCGCAGCCACCGAGGGCCCAAAACGCGCTATACCGTAGGTACGGTATAAAGAGTGTCTTAAGAAAATGTACAGTTGTGTATTAACTTACGTTTTCCCACTTGTCATCGCGTGTTCGGTTCGTACAATAGTCAACAACGCTGTCGTGCTGCGCTTACGCGGGTGCGGCGGCGTTCGTCAAGTACGCTCGTCGACTATCGCGACCCATTCGTCCTCAGTGCCCGGCCTTTTGTCCGTTTGACGCCCTACGGGGTTAAAGACGCAATTAAGGTTGGGTAACGGCGCATTGATTTTGCAACCTTGCGCCCTAAAATACTAGGACGATGTGAGCGGGGTATGGCTCCATGCGAGTTGTACGTCGCGAGAAGGGAACGCAGATGCCGGTTGAGCTGGCAGGCCACGTGCCGTTCATCGCAATGGGATTCGTCGTCGGTCTTGTTGCTTTTTTGCCGTTGTACCTTGCGCTTGCTCCGGTACTGGCGCATCGACGCGATGCCAACATGACCGTGGGCATGTTGGGTATCATGGTGTCGTTTGCGGTGCTCTTTATGGGCGTCGTAATTGTGCACCTGGTAGTCCCCGCGGCGCTCATCGCCTTTTTGTGCGGCGAGCTCGCCGGGTTTTTGATTTGTTGGATCGTGATCGCCTGCATGGTGATTATGAAGGATTAAAGGCGTTGCCCCACCTCGGTGCGGGCAAACAGGGAAGGTGGAATCTTGGACGCATTTGCCAAGTTACCCAGCGCGATCGCCGAACTCGTGGAGGAGTTCTCCTCGACTCCGGTCGTGGGTGACCTTAACGCGGGCCTGACGCAGTACTCGTTCTGGCTGCTTATCGCTGCCGTCGTCATGTTCGCGGTCTTCTTCGCGTTTACCAAGAAGCAGAAGGTTGTCCCCGAGGGCTTCTTCGTTAACGGTGTCGAGTGGGTTATCGAGTACGTGCAGGACGATATCGCCAAGGGCGTCGTCGGCGACAACTGGAAGAAGCACTTCCCGTTTTTGGCCTCGTTGTTCTTCTTTATCCTGATCAACAACTTCATCGGCCTGATCCCCGGCATGAAGCCCGGCACCGGCGCCATTGGCTGCACGGCTGCCCTCGCGCTCGTGTCCTTTGTGTACTTCCTCTACTTCGGTATTAAGAAGCACGGCTTCTTTGGGTACTTCAAGAGCCTCGCCCCTGCGGGTGTCGCCTTCCCCATGAACGTCTTCGTGTGGGTCATCGAGCTCTTCTCGCTGTGCCTGCGCCTGATCACGCTCGCCGTCCGTCTGTTCTGCAACATGTTCGCCGGCCACGTCGTCATGGGCTCGTTTGCCATCATGGCAACGCTCTTTGCCCAGCCGATGCTGGAGCACTTCACGGCCATGAACGCCGTGGGCGCCCTGCCCAGCGTGGCGTGGGTCCTGATCCTGTTGGTGATCTACGTCGTCGAGCTGATCGTTGCCTTTGTTCAGGCATACGTCTTTACGGTCCTCGAGGCCGTGTACATCCAGATCGCAGAGGCTGACGCCCACTAGCGGTCGCATTCATTTGGTGTTCGGAGGCGCGGCACCCGCGTGCGCCTCTACAACATAGGTATTTATCCTGCGCACACGCGCACGACAAAGGAGGAATCGTGGGAGTTATCGGATATGGTCTCGGCGTTATCGGTGCCGGTCTCGCAATTGGTCTTGCAGCACTCGGTGCTACGGGCGCTATGGCTCGTCAGCCTGAGGTCCAGGGCCGTGCCTTCACCGTCTTCATTCTTGCATCTGCATTCACCGAGGCTCTGGGCCTGATCGGCTTCGTCGTTACGCTGATTTCGTAATTGAGCACGAAGGTAGTCGCCATGAAGCATTTCAACCACGCGAAAGTCGCTGCTGCGCTGACGGGCGCCATGCTCGCCATGCCGGTGTCGGCATTCGCCGAGGAGTCTGAGAACAAGGCCGAGATCCTCGTCCCCAAGATGGCGGAATTCGTCCCTGCACTCATTGCCTTCCTCATCATCTTCATCGTTTTGGCCAAGTTCGCCTGGCCGCAGATTCTGCAGACGATGGAAGAGCGCGGCAAGCGCATCAAGGACAGCCTCGATGAGGCTGAGACCACCAAGCGCAAGGCCATCGAGGCCCGCAAGGAGTCCGACGCCCTCCTCACCGACGCCCGTCGTCAGGCTGCCGACATCGTGACCGCCGCCCGTCAGGACGCCGAGTCCGAGCGCGCCCGCATTATCGCCAAGGCTCACGAGGAGGCCGAGGACATCATTGCCAAGGCCCACGCCAACGCCGAGGACGAGCGCAACTCCATCTATGCTGCCGCTGCCGGCTCCATCGCCGATCTTTCCGTCTCCGTTGCGACCAAGATTGTCGGCGAGGCCCTCGAGAACGACGACGAGCAGCGTCGTCTGATCGAGCGCTACATAAAGGAAGCAGGTAGCCTGAATGCCTAACAGCCGCATGGAGAACAGGGTTCTCGAGACCTATGCACGCACCCTCCTGGAGGCCGCTAAGGCCGAGGGCCGTGTGTTCCGCGATCTTCACGAGCTTGAGGTCATCGCGAACGCCAGCCCCGAGGTGCTTGCTGTCCTCGGTACCGTGTTCGAGCGCGGCCAGCTCGATCTTCTGCCGCAGATTGCATCGGCTTATCGGATGGTAACCGCGACCGACGAGGACGTCGTAGGCGTCACCGTCACCACGGCTGTCCCGCTCGATGACGAGCTGCGCCGCACGATTACCGAGAAATGCGAGGCCGATCTAAAGCGCAAGGTGTTCCTGATCGAGAAGGTCGATCCGTCCATCATCGGCGGTCTGATTCTCGAGGCCCGCGGCCAGCGTCGCGACGTTACCGTCAAGACCCAGCTGCGCGCAGCGCGTGAGGCCCTCGGTTCCACGATTTTGAATAACGGAGGTGAAGCCTAGTTATGTCCGATACCCTCAATGCCGAAAGCATCGCCCGCGCCCTGCAGGCGAAGCTCGATGGCCTGGCGGCTACCGTCGACACGCAAGAGGTTTCCCATGTTGACGAGGTTGGCGACGGCATCGCGCGCGTCTCGGGACTGCGCAACGCCATGGCCGGCGAGCTCTTGGAGTTCAAGAGCTCCGAGACCGGCGAGACCGTCTACGGCCTTGCCCAGAACCTCGACCGCGATGAGGTCGGTGCTGTTCTGTTCGGCGCCGTCAACGTCATCAAGGAAGGCGACGAGTGCCGTACCACCGGTCGCGTCATGGATATTCCCGTGAGCCGCGCCATGCTCGGTCGCGTCGTCAACCCGCTGGGCCAGCCCATCGACGGCCTGGGCGATATCGTCGCCACGCACCGTCGCCCCATCGAGTTCAAGGCCCCCGGCGTTATCGACCGCACCCCGGTCTGCGAGCCGGTTCAGACTGGTCTGCTCGCTATCGACTCCATGGTTCCTATCGGCCGTGGCCAGCGTGAGCTCATCATCGGCGACCGTAAGACCGGCAAGACCGCCATCGCGATCGATGCTATCCTCAACCAGCGCGGTAAGGACATGGTCTGCATCTACGTCGCTATCGGCCAGAAGGCCTCTACGGTTGCCAACATCCGTGAGACCCTCGCCCAGCACGGCGCACTCGACTACACCATCATCGTCTCGGCTACCGCTGCCGACTCGGCCCCTATGCAGTACATCGCCCCTATGGCCGGTGCCGCTATCGGCGAGTTCTTTATGTACAACGGCGAGAACGGCGAGCCCGCCAGCGAGACCAACCCCGGCGGCCATGTGCTCGTCATCTACGATGACCTATCCAAGCAGGCTGTCGCCTATCGTCAGATGTCGCTGACGCTGCATCGTCCGCCCGGACGCGAGGCCTATCCTGGCGACATCTTCTACCTGCACTCTCGCCTGCTCGAGCGTGCCGTCAAGATGTCCAAGAAGAACGGCTACGGATCCATGACGGCCCTGCCGGTCATCGAGACCCAGGACGGCGACGTTTCGGCCTACATTCCGACCAACGTCATTTCCATTACCGATGGTCAGATCTACCTGCAGTCCGAGCTCTTCTTCCAGGGCCAGCGCCCGGCAGTCGACGTCGGCATCTCGGTGTCGCGCGTCGGTGGCTCCGCTCAGACCAAGGCCATGAAGCAGGTCGCCGGCAACCTCCGTCTGGACCTTGCCGCCTACCGTGAGCTCGCCGGTTTTACCCAGTTCGGTTCCGACCTGGATGCAGCCACCCAAAAGCAGCTTACCCACGGTGCGCACATGACCGAGCTTCTTAAGCAGCCGCGCTTTAAGCCGTTCGACGTCGCCGAGCAGATCGTTACGCTGTTCGCCGGCAACGAGGGCTTTATCGACGACCTGCCCCTTTCCGAGGTGCTGCCGTTCCGCGCCGAGCTGCTCGAGTACATGAATGCTGGCTTTGGCGGCTTGCTGCAGAAGGTCCGTACCAACAAGATCGACGGCGAGACCAAAGAGCAGCTGCTTCAGGCCATCACCGATTTCAAGAACGAGTACGCCTCCAAGCATGCCTCCACCGCGAGCGCAGCTGAGGGCGCAGAGGAGAACTAAGCTCTATGGCTAACCTTCGCGACATTAAGAAGCGAATCTCCTCGGTCACGAGCACCAAGCAGATCACGCGCACGATGGAGATGGTCTCTACGGCCAAGATCCGTCGCGCGCTCGATCGAGCCACGCAGGCTGAGCCCTACAAGAAGGCGCTCACCGACGTCATGCACACCGTTGCGAGCGATACAGAGACTGTCGGCGACAACCCCATGCTCAAGACGCATGAGGAGTTCAAGCGCGGTCTGATCATCGCGATCACGTCCGATCGCGGTCTGGCGGGCGGCTTCAACGTCAACGTTGAGCGCACCTGCGAGAAAATCGCTCGCGAATGGGCACATGATGGCGCCGAGTGCGAGATCATCGCATGCGGTCGCAAGGCGAGCGAGTATTTCCGCAGCCGTGCCAACACGGTCATGCACTTCGAGGGTTCCTCGGCCGACCCGAGCCTCGAGGATGCCCGCATGATCGCGAGCTATATCTGCGACGAGTACTCCAAGGGTCAGCTCGACCGCGTCGAGATCGTGTACCATCACGCTCGCAACCGCGTCGATCAGGTTCTTCGTACCGAGCATTTGCTTCCGCTCGACCCCGAGATGATCGCCATGGCACATGGCCCGCGTAAGAACGCAGACGAGGGCCCCGAGCGCGTTTCGTCCTCGTTCAAGTTCGTGCCGAGCGCCCAGCATGTGTTGGCTGAGATGGTCCCCAGCTACATCCTGACCGTCATTCACCAGGCGCTGATCGATTCGGCCGCCGCCGAGCAGGGTGCGCGCCGTAAGGCCATGCACTCCGCCACGGAGAACGCGTCGTCGATCATCTCGACTCTTACCCGTACGTATAACCGCGTGCGTCAGGCTTCCATTACCACGGAGATCAACGAGATCGTGGGCGGAGCCGCAGCATTGGAGGAACACTAATGGCAGATACCACCGTTAAAGCGGCGGTCGAGGAGGCCACGGCACGTCAGACGGCCGGTGAGGGACGTATCGTCCGTATCATCGGCGCAGTTGTCGACGTTAAGTTCGATGGCGCTGTCCCCTCGATCTACAACGCGCTCACGGTCGAGGCCGATACGCCGATGGGTCACATCAGCACCATCCTGGAGGTTGAGTCTCAGCTTCCCGGCGGTGTCGTTCGTACCGTCGCCATGACGTCGACCGACGGCTTGCAGCGCGGCGTCGTCGCGGTCGACACCGGCGCACCCATGAAGATGCCCGTCGGCCCCGAGACCCTCGGCCGCATTTGGAATGTTATGGGCCAGCCTGTCGATGGCAAGCCCATGCCCCAGATCGATGAGTTTTATCCCATCCATCACCCGGCACCTCATTTCGACGAGCTCACTACCAAGACCGAGATCTTCGAGACCGGCATTAAGGCCGTCGACCTGCTCGAGCCCTACATCCGTGGCGGCAAAACTGGTCTGTTTGGCGGCGCCGGCGTCGGCAAGACCGTTCTGATTCAGGAGCTCATCAACAACCTCGCCCAGGAGCATGGCGGCACCTCGGTGTTCACCGGCGTTGGCGAGCGTACCCGTGAGGGTACCGATCTGTTCCTCGAGATGAGCGAGTCTGGCGTTATCGACAAGACCTGCTTGGTCTACGGTCAGATGAACGAGCCGCCTGGAGCGCGTCTGCGCATCGGTCTGGCCGGCCTCACCACCGCTGAGTACTTCCGCGATCGTGGCCAGGACGTCCTGCTGTTCATCGATAACATTTTCCGCTTCTCCCAGGCCGGTTCCGAGGTTTCCGCCCTTCTGGGCCGTATGCCGTCCGCTGTTGGCTACCAGCCCACGCTGGCTACCGAGATGGGCGACCTCCAGGAGCGCATCACCTCGACCAAGACGGGTTCCATCACCTCCGTTCAGGCTGTCTACGTCCCTGCAGACGACCTGACCGACCCGGCTCCCGCCACGACGTTTACGCACCTCGACGCCACGACCGTTCTTTCGCGTTCCATCGCCGAGCTCGGTCTGTATCCCGCAATCGACCCCTTGGCTTCCTCTTCCGACGCCCTGGATCCCTCGATTGTCGGCGAGGAGCACTATCGTGTGGCCGTCGCAGTCCAAGAGCTGCTCCAGGAGTACTCCGACCTGCAGGACATCATCGCCATTCTGGGTATGGACGAGCTTTCCGAGGAGCAGCGCCTTACGGTCAACCGTGCCCGTAAGCTCCAGCAGTTCCTGTCTCAGTCCTTCCACGTCGCCGAGCAGTTCACCGGCAACCCCGGTGTCTACATCCGTGTCGAGGACACGGTCCGCTCGTTTGCCGCCATTGTCGACGGCGAGTGCGACGACCTGCCCGAGCAGGCGTTCCGTTATGCGTCCACGATTGACGACGTGCGCGAGCGCGCCGCCAAGATGGAGGAGAAGTAGTGGCTATGCAAATCCGCATCGTGTGTCCGGAGAGCTGCGCCTATGAAGGCGAGGCGGCATTTGTCGCCCTGCCTTCCACGGACGGCGAGTTCGGCATTCTTCCGCGTCACGCTAGCGAGATCTGCACGATCGATCGCGGCTACGTTCGCGTTTGTGATAAGCAAATGGGCACCGTCGACCACACGTTTGCTGTGGACGGCGGCTATGCCCAGGTTGCGGACGATGTCGTGATTGTCCTCGCCGAGCGCGCTTGCGATTTGGCGACCGTCGATGCCGACAAGCTTAAAGCTGATATTCAAGGTTTTGAAGAGAAGCTGGGTAATTTGTCGGAGGATGATGCACGCCGCGCCTACCTCTATAATGAAATCGCATGGTGTAAGCTCATGCTTGCCCAATAGTCAAACGATTTGGCGTTCGACCATTTGCGAACACATCATGCCCGGGATGGCCCAGCCATCCCGGGCATGCTTTTTGAAAGGGTAGACCTTGGATATTATCCGTGTTGAAGGTGGCCACACCATCGGAGGCTCCGTGCCCGTTTCGGGTGCAAAGAACTCTGCACTCAAACTCATGGCGGCAACGCTTCTGGCACCGGGGAAGACGACGCTGCAGAACGTGCCCGATATCTCGGATGTCCATGTTATGGGCAAGGTGCTCAAGGGTATGGGCGCCAAGATTGACGTTCTCGATGAGCATACGCTCGAGATTGACACTTCTCAGGTTGATTCCTGGGAGGCTCCCTACGAGCTTGTCGCCAAGATGCGCGCCTCCACGGCCGTGATGGGTCCCCTGCTGGGCCGTTTCCATCGTGCCAAGATTGCCATGCCGGGTGGCTGCAATCTGGGTGCCCGTAAGATCGACATGCACATCTTGGGTCTTGAGGCGCTGGGCGTAGAATTCGACACTGCACACGGTTACATCAATGCCAACGCTCCTCATGGGTTGCGTGGTACCACGGTTACGCTTGAATTTGCCAGCGTCGGCGCTACCGAGAACCTCATCATGGCGGCCGTGCGCGCACAAGGCACTACGGTTATCGATAATGCGGCTCGCGAGCCCGAGATCGTCGACCTTGCCAATATGCTCAACGAGATGGGCGCCAAGATTGTTGGCGCCGGCACGCCCGTCGTGACCATCGAAGGTGTGGACGAGTTGCATCCCGTTACCCATCGCGTGGTGGGCGACCGCATCGAGGCCGGCACCTTTATCGTTGCCGGTGCCCTGATGGCCGATGACCGCGGTGTCGACGTTACGGGCTTTTGCCCCATTCACTTGGGCATGGTGCTCAAGAAGATGGAGCTCATGGGTATCGAGTGTGAGCGAATCGAGAATGGCGTTCACGTGAGTCGTGTCGAGCGCATCAGGCCGGTCGATATTCAGACACTTCCGTTCCCGGGCTTCCCGACGGACATGCAGGCGCAGATCATGGTGCTTTCCGCTCTTGCTGATGGCAGCTCTGTGATTACCGAGAATATCTTCGAGAACCGCTTCATGTTCGCGTCGGAGCTGGTCCGTATGGGCGCGGATATCCGCATCGAAAGCCATCACGCCATGATTCATGGCGTCAAGGGGTTCTCGGGTGCACAGGTTACCTCGCCTGATCTGCGCGGCGGCGCCGCGCTCGTCGTTGCTGGCCTTATCGCCGACGGCGTTACCGAGGTCTCGGCCATCCATCACATCAAACGTGGCTATGAGCAGTTTGTCGAAAAACTGCAGGCACTTGGTGCAAACGTCGAGCACGCCACTGTTCCCGATCCCGTCATCTACTAATGCAGGTTGCCTATGTTTAATAATAAGAAGCCCTTAGCGGATACTCGAAGACCTTCAACCGGCGCACAGGCCAAGATCTACAGTCGCGATAATGTTGCACGCTACTCCGAGCGCGCTCGTCAGCGCCGCCGCGGCCAGACAATCCGTCGCGTTGCGCTTATCGCCGTGCTTGGCGTGCTGCTGAGCGCTACGACTGCCGCCGGGCTGTGGTTCGCCAACATTGTGGGCAAGCTTGGCGATTCCAATGTCATTACCGACAATCTGCGCCATATCTTGGTGGATACCAATGAGGCCAAGGATCCGTTCTACGTGCTTCTTTTGGGTACCGATGGTCGTCCGGGCGAGGACACGTATCGCGCCGATTCAATTATCTTGGCGCGCATCGACCCTACGCAAAAGCAGGCTACGCTTATATCCATTCCACGTGATACCAAGGTTGTCTATAACGGCGAAACCATGAAGGTCAACGCCTGCCATACCTATGGCGGTGCCGAGGCCATGGTTCAAGCGGTCAATGAGCTGTGCGGCGTGCAGATTTCCCACTATGCCGAGGTTAGCTTTGACGGTATGCAATCATTGATTGACTCTGTGGGCGGTATCGACATCAACGCCACCGACGATGTCGATGACCCCGAGCATCTGGACATTAAGATTACGGCAGGCCAGCAGCACATGGACGGTGCTACCGCGCTCACCTATGCCCGTTGCCGCTATACCTATGCCGACGGCGACTATACGCGCATGCGTCACCAACGCCAGGTGCTTGGTGCCCTTGCCAACCAGATTCTCAACAACTTTGATGCTACTAAGGTCTTCGACCTGGTTAATTCGCTGTCCGATATGCTTGTGACCGATATGAGCGTTCAGGACATCGTGTCTACGGTCAATGCTATGCGCGGCATGGATGTCGATGGCATCTATTCGGCGAATCTGCCTTCCTACGCAGATGAAACCACCATGATCGACGGCCAGAGCTATGTCTTTGTCTACGAGGACGAGCTTAAGGAGATGATGGCGCGCGTCGATGCCGGCAAGGATCCTAAGGGACCAAACACCATGGGCCTATCCGACGGAACCAGCTCCACAATCGGTGATTTGAGCAACCATACTTCTGACGATTACGCCTACGGTACGGCCGGTTCGTCGGAAAGCTCGGGCGATTCGAGCTATTCGGACGATTCGAGCTATTCGGACGATTCGGATTACAGCTCATATTATTACGAGGAGCCCACTGGCGACGGCAACGGTTACGAAGCCAACTACTAGGGTTGCGCGGGCTTGCCAGCCCGTGCAACGGCTCGACGCTGCGCGCCGCCCAGAGCGACAATTTGTCATTCAAAAGGCAGGGCATGACCAGAAGGTCAATGTCCTGCCTTTTTCATGCCAACTTGTTCGCTCTGGACGTCGCTCGCTGACGTTGATTCAACCAGCGATGCCGACTACTCCCCTTGCACCAAAAAATCGCCCCGTTCTCGGTTTTGAGGACGGGGCGATTTTGCTTACCTAGATTATTCGAGTTCCTTATGCGAAGCGGGCGACGAGCTCCTGCAAGACGTCGGTCATCTTGACGAGCGAGCTGACCGGAACAAACTCGTTGACGCCGTGGTAGCAGTAGCCGCCCGTCGAAAGGTTGGGACAGGGCAGGCCGCGGAACGACAGCTGTGCACCGTCGGTGCCGCCGCGAATCGGCAGCACCTGGGGCTCAACATCGCAGGCAAGGAAGGATTCCTTAGCGACCTCGATCAGCTCTGGGTAGTTGCGGACAATCTCGGCCATGTTACGGTACTGGTGCTTGATCTCGACCGTTACGCGCTCCTCGCCCAGACGCTGGTTGAGTAGCGCGGCGGCAGCATCCATCAGATCGAGCTTCTGCTGGAACTTGGCGGCATCGTGATCACGGACGATATAGCGCGCCGTGGCATGGTCGACTGTGGCAGAAACGCCCTCGAGGTGATAGAAGCCCTCGTAGCCCTCGGTGTATTCCGGACGCTGCACGTAGGGAAGCAGGGCATTGAAGTCGCAGAACAGATTGCCCGCGTTAACCATGCGGCCCTTGGCGTCGCCGGGGTGAATGGACTGGCCCTCAAAGCTAACGGTAGCCTCGGCGGCGTTGAAGCACTCCCACTCAAGCTCGCCAACCGGACCGCCGTCGACTGTGTAGGCATACTTACAGCCAAAGTCCTCGATATCCAACAGCTCGGCACCGTGGCCGATTTCCTCGTCCGGGCAGAAACAAATACCAAGCGTGGGGTGGGGCAGGCTGGGGTCCTGTGCAATGCGTGCGACGAGCGCCATAATCTCGGCGACACCGGCCTTATCGTCGGCGCCCAGCAGCGTGGTGCCGTCGGTGCAAACCAGGTCCTCGCCCAAAAGGTTGTTGAGGGCGGGGAGCTTGGCGGTGCTCATGGATACGGGCTTGCCGTCGACGATGCCGCAAACCAGGTCGCCGCCCTCGTAGTGCACGATGTGCGGCGCTACGCCGGCGCCCGGTGCGACCTCGGTGGTGTCGAGGTGCGCGATCAGGCCCAGGGCGGGCTTATTCTCGGAGCCGGCGCTCGCGGGAATGTGAGCGCAGACATAGGCGTTTTCGGTTACATGGGCATCGGTTGCACCAAGCTCGCGCAATTCCTCGGCAAGCACATTGGCAAGATCAAACTGGACGGTGCTCGACGGAACCTGGTCACAGTTGGCGTCCTCGGACTGTGTGTTGATCTGGACGTAGCGCAAAAAACGCTCGAGTACGTCGGGGTTCGTGGTGGTGTTTTCCATAGAGACCGCTCCAATCTTGGTTGTCGTGTGCAACAAGAACTCTAGCACGGTATGCCGCAGCATACCGCGACGCTTGGATGGGGTAGAATCAGCCATTGAATGCAGAAGGGACGGATGTTCATGGATACGACAAATAGCTCGCGCGAGCTACATCTAACGGTGGCGAACGAAGACTACTTGGAGTGCATGGTTCGCATCGAAAGCGAGGATGGGGAGACTAATGGCGTGCGGTCGGTCGATATCGCACAGCGCCTTGGCGTCTCGAAGGCATCGGTCAACAAGGCGGTTTCGGCTCTCAAGGCATCCGAACTTGTCGAGCAGTCTCACTACGGCAAGGTTATCCTGACCAACCGTGGGCGCGAGGTCGGTTTGGCTATCTGGTATCGCCATCGCCTGATTCGCACATTTTTGGTCCAGGAGCTCGGCGTCGACTTTGAGCGCGCCGATGCCGAGGCCTGCATGATGGAGCACGCGCTTTCCGAGGACACAATGGTCCGTTGGCTCGCCTATCTCGAAAAGCAGGGAATCAGCATCGAGGAATAGCGAAACATATATATGGATACGAGTTATTACAATCGCTTCGGCGGCGAGGAGCTTATGCGCCGACTTGCCAGCGAGACGCTGCTGGCACAGGGTCCGATGGGCAGCGTGCTGCTGAGTGAATACGGTGCCGCCGATATTCCGCCGGCATTTTGGAACCTCGCCGAACCGCAGACGGTTTCTCGCATCCACCGACTGTATGCCGCCGCTGGTGCACAGGTGCTTATTACCAATACGTTCCAGGCATCGGGTTTTGCGCTCGATCG
This sequence comes from Collinsella sp. SGI.180, assembly GCF_050313455.1. Lineage (NCBI taxonomy): Bacteria > Bacillati > Actinomycetota > Coriobacteriia > Coriobacteriales > Coriobacteriaceae > Collinsella > Collinsella sp. SGI.180. The sequence continues at coordinate 2,335 of NZ_JBNPLL010000014.1, read as the reverse complement.
CGATGAAATCGCTCCATCTATGGCAGAGGTCAATCGCGGGGCGGTCGACGATGCCCGCCAGGCAAATCCCCAGCTATTGCTGGGGTCCATGGGGCCTATTGCGATTGAGTGGTTTGTCGAGGATTCTTCCGAGTATCGAGAGATTCGCGCAAATGCTCGCGAGCAGGCGTCCGCCCTGCTCAACGCCGGCGTCGACGGGATTCTGGTCGAGACGATCACGTCTATCCGCAATCTGCAGCCCGTGCTCGCCGGTGTCCATGATGCCGCTGATGGCATGCCCGTTCTGGTGAGCTTTGCTATTGATGACAAGGGCGACCTGCTGGGTGATGGCCTAAACATCGAAGGTGCCATCTTGTATGCCGAGAAGCACGGTGCGAGCTCGGTTGGGATCAATTGCTGCACCCTGACAGCGGCTACCGCTGCGGTACCAAGAATGGTCAAGATAGCCACGACGCCCGTTACTGTACGTCCCAATGCGGGAAATCCGGTCCAAACGCAAGATGGGCCCGTGTGGCACGAGGACCCCGAAGCTTTCGCGCGCGCATGCGTCGAGTGGAAGCGGGCTGGCGCCGCAATGGTTGGTGGCTGTTGCGGAACCACGGCGATCACGACGGCTGCTATGGCAGACGCGCTCGATATATAGAGTCCGAAGAAAAGCACATTCGAATTACCGCCCCAACCGGGGCGGTTTTTTTTTGTCTATATGCGCCCTCGATGGCTTTTGCCTAAACGGTGAATGCGTGCGCCGGCGGCTTGCCGGGCGCTCGTTGCGGGTATACCACCTGCGTACCATGATCCAAACACTGCGAGGTGTCTGCGTGTGTGCGCGATAATTCATTTTGGAACTGATGGCTGGCGCGCTCGCGTCGGCGAGGATTTTAACGCTGACAATGTTGCCCGTATCGCTGATGCCGCCGGCGAGCTCTGGCAAAAGACATATCCCGGCAAGACGGTATATATCGGGTATGACACCCGTCCCCGGGCGCGCGAGTTTGCAGAACTTGCAGCTGGCGTGCTTGCGGCCCATGGCCTTGATGCCGTGCTCGCGGCCCGTTTTGTACCCACGCCTGCCATCACGTGGGCTGCCGCATACGATGGCGAGGCGTGCGGGGCGCTCATGGTGACCGGTTCACATCATCCGCAGGGCTATCTCTGTCTCAAACTGCGCATGGGCGATGGTTCCACGGCAAACCAGGACGTCATCGAAGAACTCGAGGCAACGATGGCCGCCGAACCTCTGGGGCTCGAGGAGCAGTACCGCACGGCGGATATCATTCCCGACTATATGCGAGCGGTAGCATCGTTTGTCGATGCCGATGCCATTCGTGCCGCTCATCTGCGCGTGGTGGTCGACCCCATGGGGGGAGCGGCTCAAGGTTATCTTGCCGATTTGCTGCGCGAGCTGGGTGTTGAGGTCCATGAGATTCATGTGGGGCAAGCATCGGATTGGGGGGATATCTGTCCCGATCCCGTAGAGCCGTGGGTGGATGCCTGCGAGCGTGCAGTTATCGAAGACGGTGCGTGTGCCGGCCTGGTGACCGATGGCGATGCTGACCGTATTGGCGCGGTCGACGAGCGCGGTAGATATATACATCCGCATCAGATCATGGCGCTCGTAATGGGCGAATTGGTTCAGTTTCGCAATTTGAAGGGGCGAGTCGTCGTCAATCTATCGTGCTCGACGCTTGTGCGTCGTGTTGCCGAGGCACTCGGTTGCCGCGTGACCGTAAAACCGGTTGGCTTCAAATATATAGCCGCCGAGATGAAAAAAGACGGGGTGCTTATGGGCGGTGAGGAGGCCGGTGGCATCGGCATTGCCGCGCATATGCCCGAGCGTGACGGCATTCTCGCTTGCCTACTCCTGTGTGAGCTCATGGCAAAGACGGGGGCTTCGCTGGGCGTGCTGGTCGATCAGCTCGAGGCGAGTTTTGGAAAAACAAGTTATGGCCGTCGAGATTTACGACTTGAGGCAGAAGATGCTGAGTCGCTGCGCACGCTGCTTCCCGGTGTGAATCCAAAGTCGATTTGCGGCAAGGCGCCGCAGAGCGTAAGTCACATGGACGGCTTGCGTTTGGCATTTGAGGATGATACCTGGCTGTTGGTTCGCCCGAGTGGCACTGAGCCGGTGGTGCGAGTGTACGCCGAGGGCTTTTCGGTGGAGGAGCGCGACGATTTGCTTGATGCCGGCTGCGCTTTGGCTCGGGGCGCATATCGGCTCTAGCCATGGGGCTGATCAATATAAAGATATGCTCGGCGAGTGGTAGGTAACGACTGGCAAGCGTCAGCTGCGGGTATAAATGTGTAGGAGTTGTGTGCAACCAGATTCCCGCCCCCG